>NZ_JCALDW010000021.1:0-96412 GCF_059813065.1 Mycobacterium sp. NGS24 | reverse complement strand
GCAGACCGGCCACGCGCCGATGCCCTGCGAGTGCAGCACATTCTCGGCCACGCGGATCTGCTCCTCACGGCTCGCGCCGGCAGCGGAACCCGCACCACCGTTGGCACGCCAAGTGCTCGGGGTGAACTGCAGACCACCGGAGTAGCCGTTACCGGTGCTGATGCCCCAGTTACCACCGGACTCGCACTGCGCGATCGCGTCCCAGTTCACGCTGTACGCCCTGGCCGGCGCGGGCGCCGGAACCTGGTCGACAGGCGGAGCATCCGGGGCGGGCAGGTTGGGGTCGAAACCAACCGGCGCATCCGGGGCCGGCGGCGCATCCGGGGCCGGCGGCGCATCCGGTGCCGGTGCGGTGGGGTCGAATGCCACGGGCTCGGGCGCCGGCGGCGCGTCGGGAGCCGGGGCGTTCGGGTCAAAACCAGGCGCCACGTTCGGGTCCACACCCGGGACATCCGCATGAGCGATGCCGGTAGTCGGCACGGTCACGAGCGTCCCTGTAATCGCGGCGACGATGAGCGTCTTGCGGACGTTCTTCAACCTATTTCCTTTCGTTGCGCGCGCGCTGAAACCAGCCCACCGAAGTGGGTTGAGGGTTGTGATTGGTGCATAAAATCGCTTCAGGGCGTGCCGTCTCGTTTCGGCACGACAGCGGAGGACTCAATCGTCCGGGGCGGCCGGTGGCCATCACCCGTCGGGGCGACCCACCTTGGCGTCGTCCCCTGTTCCGCTCACACGCGGGTCCGTGGATTCAATTTTTGATCTATTTACCGCGCCCGTTTCTGGGCTAAATGGACCGTACGATAACGATTTGAATTCGTCACCTCGATGATGCGGATATCTCGACCGGATCACGGACTGATCACGAGTCGAATCCAGAATGATCACTGCAGGTCATCAGCGCATTCCGGCACGACGAACAAGGGGCGGTGCGAGCAACGCTTCGTGAGCCGAATCACGCACTAATTGTGAGCTGGGACACCGGATTTCGATATCCGACATGCGAACAAAAACCAGCCTCGCGCAAAGCTTATCGGAGTGACCAGAGCCACAAACAAGTTCGATAGTGACCTAGACCAATTCAGCCGGCCGCAGTGCACTGATCCTCTAGATACCCACTTTTGCAACACTTCTCGCGAAGGCGCCCGAGTTCGAGCGGCATTAGCGCTGACGAGCAATGCCCGTCAAACGCCGTTGTATGCATCGCGTTTAGCGACAATGACCGCATCTACAAGCAAACATCAACCAATAAGGAATGAAGTCCCCAAACGCGTTGGGGCCGCCTCGGATGCCGGGTCAGCGGGCCGAGCGGGCCGGCGCCCGCAGGTCCGACTCGGTGTTCACATTGGTCAACACATCGGTGTCGGCCAGCACGATCTGCTGGGAGTCCGATGCGTCGATCAGCGCACTCATCTTGCGCTGGCCGGCAGCGACCAGCGCATCGATCCGGTCGGCCAGGTCCGTGCGGTACACCGCTGCCAGATAGTGGCTGCGGCCATCCCACGGCATCACCACCTCGGCGTCCGTCTCCGCGGCGAGACGCATCAGGTCGTCGATCAAATCCGCTGTGAGAGAAGGCATGTCGACCGCCGATACGAATGCCCAGCGGGCTCCCGCCTGGGCTGCCGCGCGCAGGCCACGACCGGTTGCCGGCAACGGTCCGAGGCCGCGAAGTTCGTCACGCAGAATTGGCACCGGCAAGGCAGGCAGGGGCTGCCCCGGAGCCGCCACCACGTAGACCGGTGAGCAGCGCTGACCGAGGACGTCGACAACATGCTCGACCAACGTGGTGGAACCACCCGGGACGGTCAGAGTGGCCTTGTCGCGACCCATGCGCCGCGACTCTCCGCCGGCAAGGACCACCCCGGCCAGCGAACCGGCGGCTGCACCCTCGTCAGACACCTGCGCTGCCACCTCAGCCCACGGTCCAGGTGTCGCGCCCGCGCAGCAGCGACTGCAGCGCGGCCTCGTCGGAGGCGCGCGACTTCTGCGCGGCTTCGACCTGCGATCGGGCCGCGTCGTCGTAGGTCGGGCGGCTGATGTCGCGGAAGATGCCCATCACCATGTGGTCGAGGTTCTGGTCCGACAACCGGGACAACGCGAAGGCGTATGCCGAGTCGTCAGTGTGCGCGTCGTGCACCACGATCTCGTCCGCGGGCACGTCTGCGGTCTTGGCGACCTCGAGGCCGAAGCCGGACTTAACCACGCAGAACTCGCCGTTGCCGCCGAAGACGATCGGCTCACCGTGGCTCACCTTGATCACACGCTCTTCCGCACCCTCTTTGCGCAGCGCGTCGAACGAGCCGTCGTTGAAGATCGGGCAGTCCTGCATGATCTCGACCAAGGCGGCACCGCGATGTTGGGCGGCCGCTCGCAGCACCTCGGACAGACCAGCGCGATCGGAGTCCAACGCGCGGCCGACGAACGTCGCTTCGGCGCCCAGCGCCAGCGACACCGGGTTGAACGGATGGTCCAGCGAACCCATGGGCGTCGACTTGGTCACCTTGCCGACCTCGGACGTCGGCGAATACTGACCCTTGGTCAGACCGTAGATCCGGTTATTGAACAGCAGGATGGTGATGTTGACGTTGCGGCGCAACGCGTGGATCAGGTGGTTGCCGCCGATCGACAGCGCGTCACCGTCGCCGGTGACCACCCAGACGGACAGATCTTCACGGGCCAGAGCCAAACCGGTGGCAATAGCCGGTGCGCGGCCGTGAATTGAGTGGAACCCGTAGGTTTCCAGGTAGTAGGGGAAACGGCTGGAGCAGCCGATACCGCTGATGAAGACGATGTTCTCGCGACGCAGCCCGAGTTCGGGCAGGAAGTTGCGGATCGTGTTGAGGATGACGTAGTCACCGCAACCCGGGCACCAGCGCACCTCCTGGTCGCTGGTGAAGTCCTTGCCCTTCTGCGGCTGGTCGGTAGTGGGCACCCCGTCGTTCTTGGTCAATCTGCGATGTGACTCCGGGGTGATACCGAGGTCTGTGCCGATCACGCTAGTCATCTGCGCCGCTCCTCCTCATCGCTACGCTCTGCATCGTCACCGGCGGAAGTCATCTGCGCCGCTCCTCCTCATCGCTACGCTCTGCATCGTCACGCGTCCGCTCCGACCGTTGCCGCGCCCAGCCTGGCGACCATCGCTTTGTCCTGTTCGATCTCGGCCAACGTGCCACCCAAGGCAGCACGGATGATGCGGCCCACTTCGTCGGCGAGGAACGCCAGGCCGTGCACCTTGCTGACCGATTGCACGTTGACCAGGTACTTCGCCCGCAACAGCATCGCGAGTTGGCCGAGGTTCATCTCCGGGCACACCACCTGCGGATAACGCCGCAGCACGTCCCCGAGGTTGGCCGGGAACGGGTTGAGGTAGCGCAGATGGGCGTGGGCCACCTTGACGCCCTTGCGGCGCGCCCGTCGGCAGGCTTCACCGATCGGTCCGTAGGAGCTCCCCCACCCGATCAGGAGCAGCTCGGCGTCGCTGGTGGGATCATCCACCTCGAGATCCGGGACACTGATGCCGTCGATCTTGGCCTGCCGGATCCGGACCATCAGGTCATGGTTGACCGGCTCGTAGGAGATGTCACCAGAACCGTTCGCCGCCTCCAGGCCGCCGATGCGGTGCTCCAGACCCGGCGTTCCGGGCACTGCGAACTGTCGGGCCAAGGTGTCCCGGTGGCGGGCATACGGCTGGAATGGCTCGTCCGGTTTGGCAAAGACGTGCTTGATCGGCTTCAGCGAAGTGACGTCCGGGATGCGCCACGGTTCGGAGCCATTGGCGATGGCGCCGTCGGAGAGCACGATCACCGGGGTGTGGTACGACACCGCGATGCGGACGGCTTCGATAGCTGTCTCGAAACAGTCCGAGGGTGACCGGGGCGCCACCACGGCCACCGGGGACTCACCGTTGCGGCCGAACAGCGCCTGCAACAGGTCGGCCTGCTCGGTTTTGGTCGGCAAACCCGTTGACGGACCGCCGCGCTGCACATCAATCACGATCAGCGGCAGTTCGGTCATCACGCTCAACCCGAGTGCTTCGGACTTCAGCGAAATGCCGGGGCCTGAAGTGCTGGTGACGCCCAGCGCGCCGCCGTACGAGGCGCCGATGGCGGCGCAGATGCCACCGATCTCATCCTCGGCCTGGAAGGTGATGACGTTGAAGTTCTTGTGTTTGGACAGCTCGTGCAGGATGTCCGACGCCGGCGTGATCGGGTAGCTGCCGAGCACTACCTGCTTGTCGGCCAATTGGCCCGCCGCGACGATGCCATAGGCCAGCGCGGTGTTACCGGAGATCTGCCGGTACTCGCCGGCCGGCAGCGAAGCCTTGGACACCTCGTAAGTGGTGCCGAACGCCTCGGTTGTCTCGCCGTAATTCCAGCCCGCTTTGAGGGCCAGCACATTGGCCTCGGCCACATCGGGCTTGCGGACGAATTTCTCCCGGATGAAGTTCTCACTGGTCTGGATCGGACGCCCGTACATCCACGACAGCAGGCCCAGGGCGAACATGTTCTTGGCGCGCTGACCGTCTTTCTTGGTCGCCCCGATCGCTTCGACGGCGCCGAGAGTGAGCGTGGTCATCGCAACGGAATGCACCACATATTCCTCGAGCTCATCAGTCTCGAGGGGATTGGTGACGTAGCCGACCTTGGTGAGATTGCGCTTGGTGAATTCGTCGGAATTCACGATCACCATGCCCCCGCGCGGCAGGTCGCCGATGTTGGCCTTGAGGGCCGCGGGGTTCATCGCGACCAACACGTCCGGCCGGTCTCCGGCGGTCAGTACGTCGTAGTCGGCGATCTGTATCTGGAAGGACGAGACGCCCGGCAAAGTCCCTGCGGGAGCGCGGATCTCGGCGGGATAGTTGGGCTGCGTGGCCAGGTCGTTGCCCAGCAGCGCCGCGTCTGAGGTGAACCGGTCACCGGTCAGCTGCATGCCGTCGCCGGAGTCCCCGGCGAATCGGATGACGACGTTCTCCAGCCGCTGTCGGCCGACTTGACTTTGAGATCCGTTGTGAGACTCTGTCCCGGCGCCGTTGCCGTTCGGATTCACGCCTCCGCCTTCCATTGGCCCTCCGGACGGGCACTCCGCTGCAGCTCGACGATACGCGCGCCGAAGTGCCATCTCCGCTAACACGTTTTTGCTGTCACCAGCGGTACCAATTATGACACTTTTCTAAGGATGTCTGTTCGACGCCTCAGGCTTATTACCGGCGAGTACGCAGGTAAATGCCGATGTCACGGTGACGCCGGTGGGCGTCAGGAGCAAAACTGTGGTTTTGGTCACTGTACCGGCGAGACGGCGCGCTCCGCCCGCGCACGAGCTACGGCTCGCGCAGGAAGCCGGGGCGTTTAAGCGGTCTTGTCGCGTCGCTCGCTGCGGGACTGCTTGCGCGGCACGATCGTCGGCAACACGTTGTCCTGCACCGTTTCTTTGGTGACGACCACCTTGGCCACGTCGTCGCGGCTCGGGATGTCGTACATCACCGGCAGCAAGACTTCTTCCATGATGGCGCGCAGACCACGGGCGCCGGTGCCGCGATGAATCGCCTGGTCGGCGATGGCCTCGAGGGCGTCGCCGGTGAATTCCAGCTCCACGTTGTCCATCTCGAAGAGCCGCGTGTACTGCTTGACCAACGCGTTCTTCGGCTCGGACAGGATCTTGACCAGGGATTCTTTGTCCAGGTTGGTGACCGACGCGACGACTGGGAGGCGGCCGATGAACTCCGGGATCAGGCCGAACTTGATCAGATCCTCCGGCATCACTTCGGCAAAGTGGTCGGTGGTGTCGATCTCGGCCTTCGAACGCACCTCGGCGCCGAAGCCCAGCCCCCGCTTGCCGACCCGTTCGTAGATGATCTTTTCCAGACCGGCGAAGGCGCCCGCGACGATGAACAGCACGTTGGTGGTGTCGATCTGGATGAACTCCTGGTGCGGGTGCTTGCGGCCGCCCTGCGGCGGCACCGAGGCCTGGGTGCCCTCCAGGATCTTGAGCAGGGCCTGCTGGACGCCCTCGCCGGAAACATCACGGGTGATCGACGGGTTCTCACTCTTGCGAGCGATCTTGTCGACCTCGTCGATGTAGATGATGCCGGTTTCGGCACGCTTGACGTCATAGTCGGCGGCCTGGATGAGCTTGAGCAAGATGTTCTCGACGTCTTCGCCCACGTAACCGGCCTCGGTCAGCGCGGTGGCGTCGGCGATGGCGAACGGCACGTTGAGCATCTTGGCCAGCGTCTGGGCCAGGTAGGTCTTGCCGCAACCGGTCGGACCCAGCATCAGGATGTTGGACTTGGTCAGTTCGACGGGCTCGTAGCGCGAGTCACGGCCCTTTTCGCCAGCCTGGATGCGCTTGTAGTGGTTGTAGACCGCGACCGCCAGCGTCCGCTTAGCGGTGTCCTGCCCGATGACGTAACCCTCGAGGAAGTCGCGGATCTCGATCGGCTTGGGCAATTCGTCGAGCTTCACATCGTCAGCGTCGGCGAGTTCCTCTTCGATGATCTCGTTGCACAGGTCGATGCACTCGTCACAGATGTACACACCGGGGCCCGCAATGAGTTTCTTGACTTGCTTCTGGCTCTTTCCGCAGAACGAGCACTTCAGCAAGTCACCGCCGTCTCCGATGCGCGCCATGATGCTTCAGGGCCTACTTCCTGTGTCGCCGTATCGTCTTGCCTGCCGCGTGTTCCCCACGACGCTACCCGTTTGTTCCGGCTCGCCGCGACCGTTAACGCCGAATAGCTTGCTTGGGATTCACTGGATGATCGCGCTTCTCGTGTGCAAGCAACATATCGCCCGTCGGGGTCCGTCACTCGACGAGACGCGCTTTACGTGTCTCTGGCGTGTCGCGGTCGTTACGCCACCGACGCTCAGAGTGCCGGCGGTCAGGCGTTCTGCGCGGAAAGTTTCCGGTACTCCAGCACCGTGTCGATGATGCCGTAATCCTTGGCGTCCTCGGCGGTGAGGATCTTGTCCCGGTCGGTGTCCTTGCGAATCACCTCGGCATCCTTGCCGGTGTGGCGGGCCAGCGTGGTCTCCATCAGCGTGCGCATCCGCTCGATCTCGGCGGCCTGGATCTCCAGGTCGGAGAACTGCCCCTGGATCACGCCGGACAGCGACGGCTGGTGGATCAGCACCCGCGCGTTGGGCAGCGCCATCCGCTTACCGGGTGTGCCGGCAGCCAGCAGCACCGCGGCCGCAGACGCGGCTTGACCCAGGCACACGGTCTGGATGTCGGCCCGCACGTACTGCATCGTGTCGTAGATCGCCATCAGCGAGGTGAACCCGCCACCGGGCGAGTTGATGTACATGGTGATATCGCGGTCGGGGTCCAACGATTCCAGCACCAGCAGCTGCGCCATGATGTCGTTGGCCGACGCGTCGTCGACCTGGACGCCGAGGAAGATGATGCGTTCCTCGAACAGCTTGTTGTACGGGTTGGATTCCTTGACGCCGAAGCTGGAGTGCTCGATGAACGACGGCAGGATGTAGCGCGCCTGCGGCTGGATCTGGGGATTCATTATGCGTCTCCGTTGATGTGTGCGGCGCGGGTGATGATGTGGTCGACAAAGCCGTATTCCAGGGCTTCCTGGGCGGTGAACCAGCGGTCGCGATCTGAGTCGGCCTCGATGCGTTCGATGGACTGACCGGTGAACTCGGCGTTGAGGCGGAACATCTCTTTCTTGATGACGGCGAACTGCTCAGCCTGGATGGCGATGTCGGCCGCGCTGCCGGTGACTCCACCGAGGGGCTGGTGCATCAGGATGCGGGCGTGCGGCAACGCGTACCGCTTACCCTTGGTACCTGCTGCCAGCAGGAACTCCCCCATCGAGGCGGCCATGCCCATCGCGTAGGTCGCGATGTCGCAGGGCGCCAGAACCATCGTGTCGTAGATGGCCATGCCGGCGCTGATCGAGCCGCCCGGCGAGTTGATGTAGAGGTTGATGTCCTTGTCGCCGTCCTCGGCGGCGAGCAGCAGAATCTGCGCGCACAACCGGTTGGCGACCTCGTCGTTCACCTCCGAGCCCAGGAAGATGATGCGCTCGGAGAGCAAGCGCTCATAGACGGAGTCCGTGAGGTTGAGACCCACCGAGTTCGATCGCATGTCAGTCACTTTTCCCACCGCGGGGACACCTGCTTTCTTTGTTGCTTGTTGCACCGACACTAACGAACCCGACCCGCCCCATGACTACCTGAAACGGGCGCGTTCGCTCACAGCGTCATGTGGTGGATTCGTCGCTCTTCTCGGCGTCGTCCGCTGCCGATGTTTTTTCGTCGGCGTCTTCGTCGGACTCCGCCGGCTCGACCTGGTCGACACTCCCTGGCTCATGGTCGTGATCATGGTCGTGATCGTCATGGTCATGGTCATGGTCGTGGCCCGCGTGCCGCTTGCCGAAGAAGTCACTGGTGTCGATGGCATTGCCGGCGTTATCGGTGACCGTCGCCTTCTCGATCACCGCGCCGATCGCCAGACCGCGCCGCACGTCGGCGAACATGGCGGCCAACTGGTTGTTCTCCTGCAGGTAGGCGAACAACTGCTGTGGCTCAATGCCGTATTGGCGCGAGGTCAGCACCAGCCGTTCGGTCAGGTCCTCCTGACCGACCTGGACGTCGAGTTCGTCGGCGATGGCGTCCAGCAGCAGCTGACGCTTCACGTTCTTCTCGGCGGCGGCACGGGCTTCGGCGTCGAACTCCGCACGTGAGGAGCCCTGCTGCTCGAGCACCTCGGCGAACTTGGCCTCGTCCTGGTTCAGGCCGCTCATCGCGGCGTGCACGGTCTCGTCGATCTGGGATCGCACCACCGCATCCGGCACCGGCACGTCGACCTGCTCGAGCAGCGCGTCCAGGGCGGCTTCGCGGATCTGGTCGGCCTGCTGCGCGCGCTTGGTGTTGCGCACCTGCTCGCGGAGGCTCTCGCGCAGCTCCTCGATCGTGTCGAACTCGCTGGCCAACTGGGCGAACTCGTCGTCGGGCTCGGGCAGTTCGCGTTCCTTGATCGACCGCACGGTGACGGTGACCTCAGCGTCCTGACCGGCATGCTCCCCGGTCGCCAGCTTGGCGGTGAACGTCTTGGACTCGTCGACACCCAGGCCGATCACCGCGTTGTCCAGCCCGGCGATGAGTCGACCCGAGCCGACCTCGTGGGAGAGTCCCTCGGCCGCGGCGCCCGGCACGTCCTCACCGTCGACGGTCGCCGACAAGTCGATTGAAACGAAGTCCTCCATCAATACCGTCCGGTCCACGCCGGTCAGGGTGCCGAACCGGGCGCGCAGCGAGTCGAGTTCGGCCTCGACCTCCTCGTCGGTCACCTCGATGGGGTCGACGGAGACCGTGAGCGCATCCAGGTCGGGGATCTCCAGCTTGGGACGGACGTCGACCTCGGCGAAGAACTGCAGTTCCTCGCCGTACTCCTTATGGGTCACCTGGATGTTGGGGCGGCCGATGGGTTGCACATCGGATTCGGTGAGCGCCTGGCCGTAGCGGCTGGGCACGGCCTCCTCGATGACCTGGTCGAGCAGCGCCTCGCGTCCGAAGCGCGCCTCGAGCAACCGCGCCGGAGCCTTGCCGGGGCGGAAGCCCGGCAGCCGGACCTGCTTGGCCAGCTCCTTATAGGCCCGCTGGAAATCTGGCTCGAGCTCGGTGAACGGCACCTCCACATTGATGCGAACCCGGGTGGGGCTCAACTGCTTGACGGTGCTCTTCACGGGCGTGCTCCTCGATGTGTTCGTTTCGGCGCGCGGCAGTGCGCTTGTGGACGTGGTCGGGGTGACAGGATTTGAACCTGCGGCCTTCCGCTCCCAAAGCGGATGCGCTACCAAGCTGCGCTACACCCCGCGGTGACCACGAAATCCTACGGCCCGGTCACACCGGCCACGCAGCGACCTCAGACCTCACGGAGCGGTCACGTGACAGCGTCGATTAGATTTGATCTCCGCCACCACGTATCGTCTCGCTCGACTAATACATGCGGGCGTAGCTCAATGGTAGAGCCCTAGTCTTCCAAACTAGCTACGCGGGTTCGATTCCCGTCGCCCGCTCTGGGCGTATATTTTGCTCAACGGAAAGGCGCCATGAGCGACGTCGAAAGCGTCAGCAACGTGAGCATTCAAGGCTCGTGCGCGCCGAAATTCCAGGGCGTCCGCGAGGCATTCGAGCGCAATTTCGTGCTGCGCCACGAAGTAGGGGCCGCGGTCGCGGTCTGGGTCGACGGCGACCTGGTCGTCAATCTGTGGGGCGGTTCCGCCGACGCCGCCGGCACCCGTCCGTGGCAGGAGGACACCCTCACCACGGTGCTCTCCGGCACCAAGGGTCTGACGTCCACCTGCGTCCACCAACTCGCCGACCGGGGTGAATTGGACCTGCAGGCGCCGGTGGCCCGCTACTGGCCCGAGTTCGGGCAGGCCGGCAAGCAAGACATCACGCTGGCGATGGTGCTGAGCCACCGATCCGGGGTGATCGGGCCGCGTACCCGGTTGACCACCGAGCAGTTGCTCGATTGGGACTTCGTCTGCGAGCAACTCGCCGTCGCCGAACCGTGGTGGCGGCCGGGCACCGCGCAGGGCTACCACATGACGACCTACGGCTTCATCGTCGGTGAGGTGTTTCGTCGCGTCACCGGCCGTACGGTCGGCCAGTATCTGCGGACCGAAATCGCCGAACCGATCGGCGCCGAGATCCACATCGGTCTGTCGCCGAGCGAGCAGCTGCGCTGCGCCGACCGGGTGAACAAACCCACCGGCCGCCAACTGCTGGCCGAACTGCACGCCCCCGGCTACCCGACCAGCCTCGCCGAGCACCCCAAGGCCGGCATGGCGATCTCGATGGGCTTCCTCGCCGATGACGACCTGGACACCGAGAACCTGCAGCTGTGGCGGCAGCTCGAGTTCCCCGGCACCAACGGCCAGGTGTCCGCGTTGGGGATGGCCACCTTCTACAACGCGCTGGCCCAGGAGAAGCTGCTCAGCCGCGAACACATGGACCTGGTCCGGGAATGCCAGGGCGGATTCGAACCCGACCTGGTGCTGGGTCCCCGCGTCGCCGACCACGGCTGGGGTCTGGGCTACATGCTCAACCAGCGCTGCATCAACGGGCCCAACCCGAAGATGTTCGGCCACGGCGGGTTGGGTGGTTCGTTCGCGTTCGTCGACCTGGAACACCGGATCGGCTACGGCTACGTGTCGAATCGCTTCGATGCCAGCAAGGCCAACGCCGACCCGCGCAGTGTCGCCCTGAGCAACGAGGTCTATCGGGCGCTCGGGGTCATCCCGAGCTGAGCAGGGCCACCGCGTCGAGACGGTATTCAGGACGCCACATTCGCCGCGGAGACGCGCTGAGTTCAGTCTCGGCGCCACCACTACAGGCTCGAGGCCTAAGGTCGCTGAGGTGGTGAGTCAGGTCTGGCAATTCGGGCACCAGAACAGATTTCGGCCCTCCAGCACTTCAGTGCGCACCGTTTCCCCACACACCCGGCACGGGTCGCCGGCTCGCCGGTATACATAGGTGCGCGGCCGGCCGCGTCTGTACGAGGGCGCGCCGTGATCGTGTTCCGGGCGGACCACAACGATCTTGCCGCGACGCAACCCGACCTTCATCAGCGCCATCAGATCGGTCCATGCGGTGCTGAACTCGGGCTCGGAGATGTCCACGCCCGGTCGGTGCGGGTCGATGTTGTGCCGGAACAGCAACTCGTTGCGGTAGACGTTGCCCACCCCGGCGATGACGGTCTGGTCCATCAGAAGCGCACCGATTGGCCTGCGAGACTTACTGATTCGCGCCCAGGGCCGGGCCGGGTCGGCGTCGGCGCGCAACGGGTCGGGACCCAGCCGGGCGACTACTTCGTCGACCTGGCTCTCGTCGAGTAGCTCACACACCGTCGGGCCGCGCAGATCGGTGCCGTACTGTGCCCCGACCATGCGCATCCGCACCTGTCCGACCGGTTCTGGAACGGTGCCGTCCTCGGGTCGTTGCCATTCGGTGAAGGCACCGTAGAGCCCGAGGTGCACGTGCACCACCGGGCCACCGGCGTAATGGTGGAACAGGTGCTTACCCCAGGCGCTGGCACGGCGCAACACCCGACCGTTGACCACTGCGGCGGCGTCGTCGAACCGGCCCTGCGGGCTCGACACCGCCACCGGCGCACCGGCGAACCGGCGTTGGTGCAACCGGGCCAGCCGGTGCAGGGTATGCCCTTCGGGCACTGCTCACTCTCCGGCGCCGGGCACCGGAGGCGCTTCGTGTGTGCGTTCGTAGGCGGCGAGAATGTCGATACGGCGTTGGTGGCGTTCAGCTTTCGACCACGGCGCGGACAGGAAGGCGTCGACGATGGCCAGGGCCTCGTCGACGGTGTGCATGCGCCCACCGATACCGATCAACTGCGCGTTGTTGTGCTCGCGGGCCAGCGTTGCGGTCTCCACACTCCACGCCAGGGCGCAGCGCGCGCCGGGCACTTTGTTGGCGGCGATCTGTTCGCCGTTGCCCGACCCACCCAGCACGATGCCGAGGCTTTCCGGGTCGGCAACCGTGCGTGCCGCCGCAGCTATGCAGAATCCGGGGTAGTCGTCCTCGGCGTCATAGCTGAACGCGCCGCAGTCGATCGGCTCGTGGCCGGTCTTCTTCAGGTGCTCGATGATTTGCTGCTTGAGCTCGAATCCGGCGTGGTCGGATCCCAAGTAGACGCGCATGCCGGACATTGTGCCCGACGTCCCAGCACCGGCAGCAGCGAACCGGCACCGCCGCCCGCCGAGTGTGCACTCGGTGGGAGGTCAGTCGAATTCGGGAGCCTCGGTACGACTTCGCTTGAGCTCGAAGAAGTGGGGGTAGGCCGCAAACGTCACCGACGCGTCCCAGAGCTTGCCGGCCTCCTCGCCGCGCGGGATCTTCGACATCACCGGCCCGAAGAACGCGCTCCCGTTGACGTGGATCGTCGGAGTACCGACGTCGAGTCCCACCGGGTCCATGCCGGCGTGATGGCTCTTGCGCAACGCTTCGTCGTAGGCGTCGTCGGAGGCCGCCTGCGCCAACTCGGCGGGCAGGCCGGCATCGACCAACGCCAGTTTGACGACTTCGTCGAGATCTGTGTTGCCCTCGTTGTGAATTCGGGTGCCCATCGCGGTGTAGAGCGGTTCCAACACCTTCGCGCCGTGCGCCTGCTCGGCGGCGATCGCCACCCGCACCGGTCCCCAGGCCTTCGACATCTTCTCCCGGTAGTCGTCGGGCAGACCTTCCCGGTCTTCGTTGAGCACCGCAAGGCTCATGACGTGGAACTGCACCTCGATATCGCGGACCTTCTCCACCTCGAGGATCCAGCGTGAGGTGATCCAGCACCACGGACACAGCGGATCGAACCAGAAATCGGCTTTCGACTTTTCAGGCATTGCTGCGGTCCTCTCCTCGGCAGTGGGTCCGCTCAGACACAACCGCAACCGCGGGCGGACTGTTCCCGCCGCCGCGAACCCCGCGATGTCAGCCGATATGTTGGAACGCGTGGCCCTACCCAACCTCACCCGCGACCAGGCGGTCGAACGCGCCGCCCTGGTCACCGTGCACAGCTACCGCATCAACCTCGACGTCACCGACGGGGCGGGGGCTCCCGGCTCCCGCACGTTCCGCTCCCACACCACCGTGGCGTTCGACGCGCTCGCCGGCGCCGACACAGTCATCGACATCGCCGCCGACAAGCTCCACAGCGCCACCCTCAACGGCCGGGACATCGACGTCTCCGGCTACGACGAATCGACCGGGATCCCGCTGCAAGGCCTGGCCGACCGCAACGTCGTGGTGGTCGACGCCGACTGCCGTTATTCCAACACCGGCGAGGGACTGCACCGCTTCGTCGACCCCGTCGACGACGAGACGTATCTCTACTCGCAGTTCGAAACCGCCGACGCCAAACGCATGTTCGCCTGCTTCGACCAACCGGACCTCAAAGCCACCTTCGACATCCAGGTGACCGCACCCGAGCACTGGAAGGTGGTCTCCAACGCTGCGACAGTGTCGGTCGAGAACGGCGTGCACACCTTCGCTACGACGCCGCGGATGAGCACCTACCTGGTTGCTCTGGTCGCCGGGCCGTACGCCGTGTGGAACGACAACTACACCGACGAGCATGGTGACATCCCGTTGGGCATCTACTGTCGGGCGTCGCTGGCGCCCTACATGGACGCCGAGCGGTTGTTCACCGAGACCAAACAAGGATTCGGGTTCTACCACAACAACTTTGGCCTACCCTACGCATTCGGCAAGTACGACCAGTTGTTCGTGCCCGAATTCAACGCCGGCGCAATGGAAAACGCCGGCGCGGTGACATTCCTGGAGGATTACGTCTTCCGCAGCAAGGTCACCCGCGCATCCTATGAACGACGCGCGGAGACGGTGCTGCACGAGATGGCGCACATGTGGTTCGGCGATCTGGTCACCATGACCTGGTGGGATGATCTGTGGCTCAACGAATCCTTCGCCACCTTCGCCTCGGTGTTGTGCCAGGCGGAGTCCACCGAATACACCCAGGCGTGGACGACCTTCGCAACGGTGGAGAAGTCGTGGGCGTACCGGCAGGACCAGCTGCCTTCGACGCACCCGATCGCCGCCGACATTCCGGACCTGCACGCGGTCGAAGTGAACTTCGACGGCATCACCTACGCCAAGGGCGCTTCGGTGCTCAAGCAACTGGTCGCTTATGTGGGCTTGGAGGGCTTCCTGGCCGGCCTGCGTGACTACTTCCAGACCTACGCCTTCGGCAATGCCACCTTCAGCGATCTCGTCGCCGCGTTGGAGAAGGCATCGGGACGTGACCTGTCCGACTGGGGACAGCAGTGGTTGAAGACCACCGGATTGAACACCCTGCGGGCCGATTTCGACGTCGATGACGAGGGCACGTTCACCCGGTTCGCAGTCGCGCAGAGCGGCGCGGCACCCGGCGCGGGCGAAACCCGGGTGCACCGACTGGCCATCGGGATCTACGACGACGATGGTTCCGGGAAATTGGTGCGCGTGCATCGGGAGGAGATCGACGTCGAGGGTTCGACGACGGAAGTCCCTGCGCTGGTTGGTGTTTCGCGAGGAAAGTTGATCCTGGTCAACGACGACGACCTCACCTACTGCTCGTTGCGGCTCGACCCGGAGTCGCTGCAGACCGCACTCGACCGCATCGCCGACATCGCCGAACCGCTCCCCCGGTCGCTGGCGTGGTCGGCAGCGTGGGAGATGACCCGCGACGCCGAACTACGCGCGCGCGATTTCGTGGCGCTGGTGTCCGGCGGCATCCAGGCCGAGACCGAGGTCACCGTGTTGCAGCGGCTGCTGTTGCAGGCCCAGACCGCGGTGGGGTCCTACGCCGAGCCGGGCTGGGCGCGCGAGCACGGCTGGCCGCAGCTCGCCGACCGGTTGCTGGAGTTGGCGCGCGGCGCCGAGCCCGGCTCCGACCATCAGCTCGCCTTCGTCAACGCCCTGCTGTCCTCGGTGTTGTCGCCGCGGCATGTGGAAGTGCTGACCGGCCTGCTCGACGGCGATCCCGCCGAGCAGGGGCTGGCAGGTCTGGACGTCGACACCGACCTGCGCTGGCGGGTGGTGGTCGCGCTGGCCACCGCGGGCGTGATCGACGCCGACGGGCCCGAGACGCCGCGGATCGACGCCGAGGTGCGCAACGACCCGACTGCGGCCGGCAAACGGCACGGTGCGCAGGCATCGGCCGCGCGCCCGCAACTCGCCGTCAAGGAACAGGCGTTCACCGCGGTGGTCGAGGACGACACCCTGGCCAATGCCGTCAGCCGCGCCATGATCGCGGGCATCAGTGCGCCGGGACAGAGTGAGCTGCTCAAGCCGTTCACCGAGCGCTATTTCGCGGTCATCGCCGGCGTCTGGGCCCGGCGATCCAGCGAGGTCGCGCAGTCGGTGGTGATCGGCCTGTACCCCCACCAGGACATCAGCGAGGAGGCGATCGCCGCCGCCGACGAGTTCCTGTCCGACCCGCAGGTGCCACCGGCGCTGCGCAGGCTGGTGCTGGAAGGGCAGGCCGCGGTGCAGCGGTCACTACGCGCGCGCAACTTCGACAGCGGCGGCGACTAGGGCATCGGGCCCTAGGCCGGCGAAATCCCGGCGCTGAGCACGCGGATTGCGCTGACCAGTCCGTCGATCAGATGCCCCTGTTCGAAGGCCGACGACGCAGCGGCGACCCCGAGCGGCGCAGCGGACTCCGCGCCCCGACCACGCACCGCCGACCCGTAAACCACTTCGATGGCGCTCTGGTCCGGGGACACGGCGAGCAGCACCGCGTTGTTGGGCGTCGGCACCTTGGCCAGAATCTCGCGCGCGCGGGCGGCAGTGTCGCTGCCCAAGTCACCGAGATAGATGGCGAACCGCGCCTTGGACGCCCGCGACGCGTATTTCAGCGCATCGTCCACGGCGACCAAATCGCTGATCGGGAACGGGTAGTGCACGGAGAGCTCACCGGGCTGGGTGACTCCGGACAGACGTCCGCTGCTGGTGACCACCCAGCCTCTCGGCAGATCGGCCGGGTCTATCGTCGCAACTTCACCATGTGCCACTTGCGCCACCTCCTACCGAGAACTCCGACCCGTGTCCGCCGTGGCCGCCGCCGACAGCCTCGTCGGTGGCCGCCCACAGGATCGGGGCGTGGGTCCACTTCTCCGACATGTCATAGGTTGCCGGGTGCGGTCCCTTGCGGGTCATGTACACCAACAGCAGCAGACCCGCCAGCACCAGCGGGATCCCGAGGAACATCAGGTGCAACTCCATAGCGTTCACGAGGCAAACGCTATCCCACCCGAGTCGGATACGGCACACCTGGCGGCCGGGAAATCAGGCCGCGCCCTCACCCAGGTACCGCGCCCAGTGGGGGTCCAGCTCCTTGACTGTGGACAACAGCCGCCAGTGCTGTCCCGTCGGCGGCAGCGGCGCCCGCCGCAACGACCAGCCGAGTTCGGTGAGTAACTTGTCGCCCTTGCGGTGATTGCAGGTGGCGCAGCAAGCGACGCAGTTCTCCCAGGAGTGGTCACCGCCGCGACTGCGGGGCACTACGTGGTCGATGGTGTCCGCCTTCGCCCCGCAGTATGCACAGCAGAACCGGTCTCGATGCATCAGCGCCGCGCGCGTCATCGGAACCCGGGCGCGGTACGGCACCCGGACGTAGGAGCGCAGCTGGATCACCGATGGCACCGCGATCGCCCTGGTAGCGGAGTGAATGACCGGGCCGGCCGGGTCGGCGTGCACCACGTCGGCCTTGCCGCACATCACCATCACGATGGCGCGGCGCAACGGCAGGGCGGTGAGGGGCTCGTAGGTGGAGTTCAGCAGCAGCACCCGACGGCGATTCCAGACCGATGCGCTCTCCACCCGCGTGGGCGGATGAGACGGTGAATCGACGCTGTGCAGACATGACGCGGTGGCTGGCCCGGTTCCATTTGCCGTGCTGCCGACACCTCGGTGGCCACGACGTTTGTTGCGCTGCGCCATAAATCCTCCGCCGACAGTCCACCATGATTTGCTGCCGATCGCACGACATTTGTTCCGGCTACGTCGTGTCGATCCGGTGAACACCGGGGCGGTAGCTGCGCCGCACTGTGGCGGTGGGCCCACAATGGAGGGCGATGGAACAAGCAACCGAGTCTTTCTACGACGCCGTCGGCGGGGCGGAGACGTTCGACGCGATCGTGGCGCGCTTCTACGAACAGGTCGCCGACGACGAGATCCTGCGGCCGTTGTATCCCGAGGAGGACCTGACCGGCGCCGAGGAGCGCCTGCGCATGTTCCTCGAGCAGTATTGGGGCGGCCCACGCACCTACTCCGACCGACGCGGACATCCCCGGTTGCGGATGCGGCACATGCCGTTCCGCATCACGCCGATAGAGCGCGACGCCTGGTTGCGGTGCATGCACACCGCGGTCGCGTCCATCGATTCGCAGACCCTGGACGACGAGCACCGGCGCCAGTTGCTGCAGTACCTGGAGATGGCCGCCCACTCGTTGGTCAACTCCGCGTTCTGATGACCGCTCAACAGGACTGGTGGCGCTCCGCGGTCTTCTACCAGGTGTATCCCCGCTCGTTCGCCGACAGCGATGGCGACGGCGTCGGCGACCTCGACGGTCTGACCGACCGGCTGGAACATCTGGAACAACTTGGCGTGCAAGCGATTTGGATCAACCCGGTCACCGTCTCGCCGATGGCCGACCACGGCTACGACGTCGCCGATCCCCGCGACATCGACCCGCTGTTCGGCGGGATGGCCGCCTTCGAGCGACTGATCGCCGCCGCGCACGCCCGTGGCATCAAAGTCACTATGGACGTGGTGCCCAACCACAGCAGCTCCCAGCATCCGTGGTTCCAGGCCGCGCTGGTTGCCGGTCCCGGCACCGAGGCACGTGACCGCTACTTTTTCCGCGACGGTCGCGGACCTGATGGGCTGCTGCCGCCCAACAACTGGGAATCGGTGTTCGGCGGACCGGCCTGGACGCGGGTGATCGAGCCGGACGGCAATCCCGGCCAGTGGTATCTGCACCTGTTCGACACCGAACAGCCGGACCTGAACTGGGATAACCCGGAGATCTCCGACGACTTCGAGAAAACGTTGCGGTTCTGGCTGGAGCGCGGTGTCGACGGGTTCCGCATCGACGTGGCGCACGGGATGGCCAAGCCCGCGGGGCTGCCGGACTCACCCGACGTGACCGAGGTGCTGCGTCACACCGACGACGACCCGCGGTTCAACCGGCCCAACGTGCACGCCATCCACCGCGACATCCGCAAGGTCATCGACGACTATCCGGGGGCGGTCACCGTCGGCGAGGTGTGGGTGCACGACAACGCCCAGTGGGCGCAGTACCTGCGCCCCGACGAACTACACCTCGGCTTCAACTTCCGGCTCACCCGTACCGGCTTCGACAGCACCGAGATCCGCGATGCGATACAGAACTCGCTGGACGCCGCCGCATTGGAAAACGCCACCCCGACCTGGACGCTGTCCAACCATGACGTCGGCCGCGAGGTCAGCCGGTACGGCGACGGCGAAGTCGGACTGCGCCGCGCCAAGGCCATGGCGATGGTGATGCTCGCGCTGCCCGGCGCGGTGTTCCTCTACAACGGCGAAGAGCTCGGGCTGCCCGACGTGGACCTGCCCGACGAGGTGCTGCAGGACCCGACCTGGGAACGTTCCGGGCACACCGAGCGTGGCCGTGACCGCTGCCGGGTGCCGCTGCCCTGGTCGGGCGAGGTCCCCCCGTTCGGGTTCTCCACCAATCCCGACACCTGGTTGCCGATTCCGGCGGACTGGGCGGGGCTGACCGTGGAAAAGCAGCTCGCCGATGCCGGGTCGACGTTGATGTTCTTCCGGCAAGCGCTCCGATTACGTAGGGAGCATGGTGAATTCGACGGCGCAGAGGTCTGGTGGCGGCCTGCTCCCAAGGACGCGGTGGTGTTCGCGCGTCCCGGCGGGTTGGTGTGCGCGCTGAATGCCGGCGAACTCCCGATCGCGCTGCCCCCGGGGGACGTCATTCTCACCAGCGCCCCGCTGACCGAAGGCCGGTTGCCACCGGACAGCACGGCCTGGGTGCTTGGTTAGCCGTTTCGCGATTCGGTGCCCGCTGCTCTATATCTGATGCATGGCGCCCTACGCGTGGACAGTGATCGGAGCCGGCGCCGCCGGAATCGCCGCGGTGGGACGACTACTTGATCAGGGCATCGGGCCGGAGCAGATCGCCTGGATCGATCCCGCCTTTGCGGCGGGTGATCTGGGCGGCAAATGGCGTTCCGTCTCGAGCAACACCATCGCCGGGACGTTCCTGGAGTACCTGAACGGCTCGTCGGCGTTCCGGTTTTCCGAAGCGCCGCCGTGTCCGCTGCGAGAGGTCGACCCGGCAGAGACCTGCGCCCTTGCGCTGGTGGCAGATCCGTTGCTGTGGATCACCGGGCAGCTGCGCGACCGGGTGACGAGTTTTCAGTCCACGGCCAAGGCGCTGTGGTTGGCGAACCGGCGCTGGCGAGTCGACACCGAGGACGCCGAAATCGTCTCCGACAACGTGATTCTCGCGGTGGGTGCCGTCCCGAAGACGCTGAATTATCCGCAGCTCGAGGAGATTCCGGTGGACGTCGCGCTCGATCCGGAGAAACTCGCGCAGGTGACGTTGGACGGCGCGACCGTCGCCGTGTTCGGTTCGTCGCACTCGTCGATGATCGTGTTGCCGCATCTGCTGCGCCGGCCGGTGGCAAAAGTAATCAACTTCTACCGCGGTCCACTCAAATACGCGGTTTATCTTGATGATTGGATTCTCTTCGACGACACCGGCCTCAAGGGCCGGGCAGCGGAGTGGGCCCGCGAGAACATCGACGGCCGGTACCCCGACCGGTTGGAGCGGTGCTGGGTTTCCAGCGCCGAGTTCGACGAGAAACTCGCCGAATGTGACCGCGTCGTCTACACCGTGGGATTCCAGCGCAGGACGCTACCCGAGACCCCGCAGTGGGGCCCGTTGGACTACAACCCTCAGAACGGGATCCTCGCGCCCGGACTCTTCGGGCTGGGCATCGCGTTCCCGGAATACGCCGAGGACCCTTACGGCTACGGTCAATATCGAGTGGGGCTGAAGAAGTTCATGGACTACCTCAACTCCGTGCTGCCGCTGTGGATGGTCTACCGCACGTGAGTAGGCAGGCCGATAAAATCGGCCTGATTGATGCGCCCGGTCAGTTCAGCATCAGCGCGGCATGGGCGCGCCGCCGGTAGACCGAACCGAACCGCGCGTCGATCCGCAGCCACGACGGCGACACCCGGACCCGGATCATCTCGCCGGCGTCGATCGTTTCGGCCGACTGGGCCACGAAACCCATCGCAGTCAAAGCGAATACGCTGCGCATCGGCAGTCCGACGACGACATCGCCGGAGCTGACTTCGATGACTTCCTGGTCGAGCAGCGACACCGGGGGGCCGTGGGCACTACCCTGCTCCCGGGCCAGTTGGGCACCGTCGCGCGCCAGGTCCACCACGACGCGCGCCGGTATGTCCTCGAGGTGGGTGAAGCCTGACTCCGGCGGTAACCCCCCGCGCCAGGCGGAGTCCATCGCGAAGCCGGGGTCCACGAAGCCCGTCGCGTCCACATTGGCCAGACCGCGCGCCAGCGCGTCAGCGCCGACAGACATGTCGTCGGGACGTACCCTGCCGGCTACCACCCGGCTGGCCAGCACATCGAAACCCGTTGCCACCCAAGCCGTCAGCAGTCCCGGCGAGCGGGCACGGATGCGGATGACCGCGGCGTCGTCCAGGCGCAGTGCATGATCGACAAAGGTGGCCAGATCCGCGCGGTGGGCGGCCAACCCGTCCGGGTCAAGCCACAGCCCCCGCTCGCGCACGCCTTCTAGTCCCTGAGCCACCGCTGCAGATACTCCCGATGGTGAGGTGTCAGGCGCACCAGGCGCTGCTCCTCGATGTGCACTGCGGCGAGTTGCGACTCGGCGATCACGGCGGGTTTGGATTCCGGGTCGGCATTGACCGAACGAACCTCGTAGCCCAGGGTGAAGTCCACCGCGCGCAGCCGCTTGGTCCAGATGGTGACCTGCAGCGGCGAATCCACCAGCCGCAATTGATCTTTGTAGGTAACCCGCACGTCAGCGATCAGCAGACCGATGGTGGTGATGTCGGCGCCGAACGGCTCACGCAGGAACGGCACCCGCGACTCTTCGAGAATCGTGACCATGGTGGCGTGGTTGACATGCTGGTACATGTCGATGTCCGACCACCGCACCGGTACCGGCGCGACGTATCCGATGCTCACCCTGACGATCCCCGTCCGCTGGTCCGTGTCATGCGCCGGATCTGACGGGCCGCCACCGACAGCGTCGCAAGATCCTTGGCACCGCTCTGCTGAATCTCGTCGAGCGTCCGCCGCGCCCGATCCACCCGCGAGGCGCTGATGTGCTCCCACTCGGCGATCTTCTCTTCACCGCTCTCCCCGGGCTCCCCCACTGCCAGCACGTCGAAACACAGCGACCGCAACGAGGCGTAGATGTCGTCGCGAATCGCCAAGCGCGCCAAGGAGTGCCAGCGATCGTTGCGCTCCAGCTCGGAAACCGCGGTCAGCAGTGAGTCGGTGCCCAGGTGGTCCATCAATGCGAAATAGGTGTCGGCGACGTCGGCGGTCTCGATCTCGGTGATATCGGCGATGTCGATGATGTCGAGCAGGCTGTAGCGGTACAGGCCGACCGCGACCCGGTAGGCCAGGTCCGGTGGTGCGCCGAGCGCGGTGAATTCCGCCGCTTCCTTCTCGACGATGGCCTTGTCGTCGCCGCGCAACCACTCCGACATGCGCGGTGTCAGCGCCTTCACCTTGGCGGCGAAACGGTTGATCTCGGCCCCGACGGCTAGCGGCTGCGGCCGGTAGTTGAGCAACCAACGTCCGGCCCGGTCGATAAGCCGCCGGGTGTCCAGGGTGAGGCGGTCGGACAGTGCGACGGGCAGGTTGGCCGCGCGGATCCGCCGCCACACGTGGCCCACGCCGAAGATGGCGTCGGTGGCTGCGTAGGTGCGCACCGCGTCGAGCGGACCGACACCCACGTCCTCGGTGATCCGGAACGCATACGTGATGCCCGCGGTGTCCACCAGGTCGTTGATCAGCATCGTGGTCACGATCTCGCGGCGCAGTTGGTGCGTGCGGATTTCCGGAGTGAACCGGTCCCGCAGCGGCTTCGGGAAGTACTGCGGCAGCCGCGAGGCGAACACATCCTGGTCCGGCAGCTCGGTTTTCAGCACCTGCTCCTTGAGCGCGAGCTTGACGTGCGCCATCAACGTCGCGAGTTCGGGCGAGGTCAGACCGATGTGGGCCTCCGCGCGCCGTAGGATCTCTTTCTCCGACGGCAGCGCTTCCAGTTCCCGGTTCACACCGCGTTCGGCTACCAAGTACTTGATCTGGTCGGCGTGCACCGGCAACAGGCTGGCCGCGTTGGCCCTGCTGGTGCCCATCAGATCGTTCTGGTCCTCGTTGTCGGTGAGAACCAGGCGGGCGACCTCGTCGGTCATCGATTCCAGCAGCGCGGTGCGCTCCTCGGGTTTGACCTTGCCCGCGGTGACCAGCGAGTCGATCAGGATCTTGATATTGACCTCATGGTCGGAGCAGTCGACGCCGGCGGAGTTGTCCATCGCATCGGTGTTGATGCGACCACCCGAGAGGTCGAACTCGACGCGGCCCAACGCCGTCACCCCGAGGTTGCCACCCTCGCCGACCACCTTGGCGCGCACCTGGTTGGCATTGACGCGCACCGGGTCGTTGGCGCGGTCACCAACGTCGGCGTCGGATTCCGATTCGGCCTTGATGTAGGTGCCGATACCGCCGTTGAACAGCAGGTCGACCGGCGCCTGCAGAATCGCCCGGATCAAATTGGGGGGCGACATCTCGGCGACCTCGCCCTCGATGCCGAGCGCCGCGCGCACCTGGGCGCTGACCGGGATCGCCTTCTGATCGCGGCTGTACACGCCGCCGCCCTCGCTGATCAGCGAGACGTCGTAGTCCTCCCAGCTGGACCGGGGCAGGTCGAACATCCTGGCGCGCTCGGCCCACGACGTCGCGGCGTCGGGGTCGGGGTCCAAGAACACGTGCCGGTGATCGAAGGCGGCGATCAGCCTGATGTGCTTGCTCAGCAGCATGCCGTTGCCGAACACATCGCCACTCATGTCGCCGACCCCGACGACGGTGAAGTCCTGGGTCTGGGTGTCTACCCCGATTTCCCGGAAGTGGCGCTTGACGGCTTCCCAGGCGCCGCGGGCGGTGATGCCCATCGCCTTGTGGTCGTAGCCGACCGATCCGCCCGAGGCGAACGCGTCACCGAGCCAGAATCCGTAGGACTTGGCGACGTCGTTGGCGATGTCGGAGAAGGTGGCGGTGCCCTTGTCGGCGGCCACCACGAGGTAGGCGTCGTCGCCGTCGCGGCGGACCACTTCGGCCGGGGGGTTCACCGCACCGGTCAGCTGGTCCACGTTGTCGGTGACGTCGAGCAGCCCGGAGATGAACAGCTGGTAGCAGGCCACACCCTCGGCGCGGGTGGCGTCGCGGTCGGCGGCAGCGTCCCCGGTGGGCAACGGTGCCCGCTTGAGCACGAACCCGCCTTTCGCCCCGACCGGCACGATGACGGCGTTTTTCACTGCTTGTGCCTTGACCAGGCCGAGGATCTCGGTGCGGAAGTCGTCGCGACGGTCCGACCAGCGCAGCCCGCCGCGCGCGACCGGGCCGAACCGCAGATGCACGCCTTCGACACGGGGCGAGTAGACGAAGATCTCGTATTTCGGTCGCGGCAGCGGGAGTTCGTCGAGCAGCTGAGCATCGAGCTTGAGCGCCAACACGTTCCGGCTGCGCGCCGAACCTTCGCGCGTCACAAAGTAATTGGTGCGCAGCGTGGCCTGCACCAGCGAGGCGAACGCGCGCAGGATGCGGTCGGTGTCCAGGCTCACCAGTGCGTCGATGTCCGCGGCGACGGCGGCGGCCGCGGTCTGTGCGTCCCGGCCCGACGGCGATGCCGGCGACGGGTCGAAGAGCGCCTCGAACAACGCCACCAGAGACGTTGCGGTAGATGCGTGTTCGTTCAGGACCGATTCGATGTAGGACTGGCTGTAGGGAAAGTTCGCCTGCCGCAGGTACTTGGCGTAGGCGCGCAGCAGTACAACCTGCTGCCAGGTCAGTCCGGCACGCATGACCAGTTCGTTGAACCGGTCGATCTCAACGCGCCCGTGCCAGATTGCGGTGACCGCGTCGGCGAACCGTCGGGCGGTCGCTTCGCGCTCGGCCGCACTGGAAGCCGGCCGGATGGTGGGGTGCGGCGAGATCTTGAACTGATAGATCCACACCGGCAGCCCGTCGCGCCGGGTCACGGTGAACGGCCGTTCTTCGAGCACCACCACACCCATGCTCTGCAACATCGGCAGCAATTGACTTAGCGAGGCGCTGCGCCCGCCCAGGAACCAGGTCAGTTGGGCCAGTCCCTGTTCGTCGCCGTCGGCGAAGACCAACTTGACTGTGTCATCGGCCAGTTCGTTGATGACCGCGATGTCGTCGATGGCCTGGGCCGGGGTGACGGCCTGCTTGTAGGCCTCAGAGAAGGCCGCGGCGTAATGCTCGGCATCGGCGGATTCGACGGCGCTCTCCGGCAGCGCGGCCGCCGCAGCGATCAGACGGTCCGACCAGGTTCGGGCGGCCTCGCTGAGCAGCGCCTGGATTCGGGTGCGGTTGGCTTCGGAGACGTCGACCGGCGCGAGACCGCCGTCGGCGTCACCCTGTGGCAGCCGCACCATGAAATGCATGAGCGCCCAGGGCGATTCACTGACCCGGGCGGTGAATTCCAGTCGGGTACCGCCGAATTCGCGGACCAGGATGTCCTCAATCTGCAGCCGCACCGGCGTGGTGTAGCGGTCGCGCGGCACGTAGACCAGGCACGAGACGAAGAACTGTAGCCGGTCCGCGCGCAGGAACAGCAGGGCACGCCGTTGCGACCCCATGTCGACGACGGCTTTGGCCATGGTGAGCAACCGGTGGGCGCTCAGGGTGAACAACTCGGGCCGCGGAACGGTCTGGATGACGTCGAGCAGCAACTGGCCCGGGTGGCTCGGGTCGCTGCCGGCCAGGGTGAGCGCGTCGCGGACCCGATGCGAGATCATCGGGATCTCCAGGACGTCGGCGTTCATGGCGGCCACCGTGAACAACCCGACGAAGCGGTGCTCGATCGCGCCGTCGTCGACGTTTTCGCGGACGGCGATCGCGTACGGGTAGGCGCCGTACCGCAGGTAGCTGCCGACCGAAGCCTGCGCCAGCACGAGCAGCTTGTCGTCGTCGGTGAGGCGCGGCCGGGTGCCGCTGCGGGCGCGCAACACGCCCAACCCGCTGGAGCCG
The DNA here is from genome assembly GCF_059813065.1 of Mycobacterium sp. NGS24. Lineage (NCBI taxonomy): Bacteria > Bacillati > Actinomycetota > Actinomycetes > Mycobacteriales > Mycobacteriaceae > Mycobacterium > Mycobacterium sp. NGS24. Next base: position 70,551 of record NZ_JCALDW010000021.1, on the reverse strand, counting down.
TCGCCGATGACCAGACCGTCCTGCACCCGGCACGGCTGGTAGCCCAACAGCAGGAAGTTGCCGTCGTCCAGCCAGCGCAGCAATTCGGCGACCTCGTGGCGGTCGGGCGCCGCATAGTGCCCTTCGGGGTCCTCGTCGACGGTCGTGGCCAGCTCGCTCAGCGTCGCGATCATCGCCGTCGCATCGGTGGCGACCCGCTGCACATCGGCGAGCACCTTCGGCAGCAGCCGTTCCACTTCGGCGAGAGCTTTGCGGTCGACGGACGACGAGAGTTGCACGTGGATCCAGGCCTCGCCGACGTAGGGCGATTTGTCCTGCGACTTCGCCTGGATACCGAGCAGTTCTCCGGTCGGGCTGCGCTGCACCTCGAACACTGGGGTCATGATCGCCGTGTAGAACACGCCTAGCCGGTGCAGCAGCACCGTCACCGAGTCCATCAGCATGCTGCCGTGCTCGGTGACCACCTGCAGCGCCGGACCGAAGCCGCCCGAGTCATCCACGGGGTAGACGGCGACCCGGCTTTCCCCCGGCGGGCGGAGACGACCGAGCCGGTAATGGGCAGCCAGCAGTGCCGGTGTCACCGCCAGCGCGGGCGCCGACCCGGGTTGAGATCCGTCTTCCTGCGATCCCCGGTAGCTGTCGGTGTAGGCCTTGACTATCCAGTCAGGGATGTCTGCGTCCTGCGTGAATGAGGTCCACGCCGCGACGTCCTCCTTGGCTCCGGGATCGATCGTCATTCCGATTGCTCCCCACTCGTGACGGACCCAACTGGGTTGGCAGAGCTGACACTAGTCCCGTGTAAGCCTGCGATGGGTCACTCTGTGCGGACGCGCCGCATCGGCACCGAGGCGTTCGACCTTGTTCTCCTCGTAGGCGCCGAAGTTGCCCTCGAACCAGAACCATTTGGCCTCGTTGTCGTTGTCGCCCTCCCACGCCAGGATGTGGGTGCAGGTGCGGTCGAGGAACCAGCGGTCGTGGGAAATCACCACTGCGCAGCCGGGGAAGTTCACCAGCGCATTTTCCAGTGAGCTCAGCGTTTCGACGTCCAGGTCGTTGGTCGGTTCGTCGAGCAGGATCAGATTGCCGCCCTGTTTGAGGGTCAGCGCGAGGTTCAGCCGGTTGCGTTCCCCGCCGGACAGCACGCCTGCGGGTTTTTGCTGGTCGGGACCTTTGAACCCGAACGCCGACACGTAGGCCCGCGACGGTACCTCGGTCTGGCCTACTTCGATGTAGTCCAGGCCGTCGGAGACGGTTTGCCACACCGTCTTCTTGGGATCGATGCCGGCCCGGCTCTGGTCGACGTAGCTCAGCTTGACGGTGTCGCCGACCTTCACCGTGCCGCTGTCCGGCTCCTCGAGCCCGACGATCGTCTTGAACAGCGTCGTCTTACCGACCCCGTTGGGTCCGATGACACCGACGATGCCGTTCCGGGGCAGCGTGAAGGACAGGTCCTTGATCAAAGTGCGGCCTTCGAAGCCCTTGTCGAGGTGGTCGACCTCGACCACCACCGAGCCCAGGCGGGGTCCGACGGGGATCTGGATCTCCTCGAAGTCGAGCTTGCGGGTCTTCTCCGCCTCGGCAGCCATCTCCTCGTAGCGCTGCAGTCGGGCCTTGCTCTTGGCCTGACGCGCTTTAGCGCCGGATCGGACCCAGGCCAGTTCCTCTTGCAGCCGTTTTTGCAGCTTGGCGTCTTTGCGCCCCTGCACTGCGATCCGCTCGGCCTTCTTCTCCAGATAGGTCGAATAGTTGCCTTCGTAGGGGTAGGCGCGGCCGCGGTCGAGCTCCAAAATCCATTCCGCGACATTGTCGAGGAAGTAGCGGTCGTGGGTGACCGCCAGGATCGCCCCCGCATAGCTGGCTAGGTGCTGTTCGAGCCACTGCACGCTTTCGGCGTCCAGGTGGTTGGTCGGTTCGTCGAGCAGCAGCAGATCCGGTTTGGATAGCAGCAGCTTGCACAGTGCGACGCGGCGCCGTTCACCGCCGGAGAGGTTGGTGACCGGTTCGTCCGGCGGCGGGCAGCGCAACGCGTCCATAGCCTGCTCCAACTGAGAATCCAGGTCCCACGCGTCGGCGTGATCCAAGTCCTCCTGCAGCCGGCCCATCTCCTCCATCAGCTCATCGGTGTAGTCGGTGGCCATCAGCTCGGCCACCTCGTTGAAGCGGTCGAGCTTGACCTTGATCTCACCCAGGCCCTCTTCGACATTGCCCCGAACGGTTTTCTCCTCGTTGAGCGGTGGTTCCTGCAACAGGATGCCCACCGTTGCGTTGTTGGTCAGGAAGGCGTCACCGTTGTTCGGCTTGTCCAACCCGGCCATGATCCGCAAGACGCTCGACTTTCCGGCCCCGTTGGGGCCGACGACGCCGATCTTGGCGCCGGGATAGAAGCTCAACGTGACGTCGTCGAGGATCACCTTGTCGCCGTGCGCCTTGCGGACCTTCTTCATCGTGTAGATGAACTCAGCCATGCCGCGGTGTTGCCTTTCTGGTCTTCAAGAAGCTCGCTGTGAAATATCCGCGGACCATCCTATGCACCACCGCGGTCCGCTAGGCCGACAGTGGCAGCGCCCGGCGTCCCGCCGCATCGGCACCGACGGTCAGATCCAGAGCGGATTCATCCGTCCCGACGAGTTCGCCGTCGGTTGCGGCGGCGTCCGGTAGGCCGGTTGCCGCGGTGGTCGCGGCGTCCTCCCCGGTGCGGCCCGGGGTCTCGACCCGCAACCGGGACAGGTCCGGTCCCACCGCCGTCGCGCGCATCTCGACCGAGGAGCGACGGTTGCCGTCCTTATCGTCATATTCGCTGGTGTAGACGTGGCCCACGACGATCACCGGAGAGCCCTTACCGAGGGTGGCGCCCACACCCGCGACCAGCCGGCCCCAGCAGTTGACGGTGATGAACAGGGAGTTGCCCGACTCCCACCCACCGTCACTGGTGCGCCGCCGCGAGTTGCTGGCTACCCGGAACTTGATCAGGTCCTGCTCGCCGACCTTGCGGCGCTGCAGGTCGTTGACGATGTGACCGACGACGGTGAGGGATGTTTCGAACATTGCGCTGATTCCTTCCGATTCGCCGGGGGTCCTTCCCCGGTCGCGTGCTTGTCTGGAACCCATTGAGCGCCGAGTCACCGACACCCCGAGCCGGTGATCGCTGCCAGGGTGGCACCCTGTGGAAAACCCCGCGACTGTGGATAGGTCGATGCGGCGCGATTACCGTGGACGACGTGGCGGCGGTGGGGGCAATGAACGTCGTTGATGACATGTGGCCAGCACGCTGGCTAACCGAGAGCGTCCGAAGCTTCGCCCACAACGTGGGGTCGCTGCTGCCGGCTACCTTCGCGGCCTTCGCCCGGGTGTTCCACCCAGCATTTGACGGCTCGGAACAGGTGCGCTGGGCGGAGGTCGCGCACGCCAACAACAAGGTTGCCCACCCCCGGATGCAGTTCACCGCGCTGACCGGTTACGCGTCGCGTTACGACCCCGCCTATCGCGCGTCGCTACCCGGAGTGTTCGAGGAAGCACCGGCGGTGGGGACCCTGCGGCCTGAGATCGCCGGGCCGCTGTCGCGGATCCTGGCGCGGCACACGACGACGGCCGACAAGTGCTGGTTCGCGGTATGGCACGGTCGCAGTGACCTTGACCGGGCGTTTCACGGTCGGCCGACCTTCGAGTTACCCGCCCGCAGCTATCACCTTGCCTGCGGTCCGATCACCGCCGCCGCGCAGTCGGTGGCAGCGCCGGGTTTTCGGCACCTCTCCCCCAACCTGTGGTGGCCCGATGACCAGGCCTGGTGTGTGATTACCGAAATCGACCTGGACAGCACCTATCTGGGCGCCTCGGCGGCCTGTGTTGAGGAAATCGTGGCCGCCCCCGGTCTGGAAACGGCACGCGTCAGCGTGAGCGTCGGCATCACCGCGGACAGCGACGCCCTCAATCCGACGGGGACGACGGATCCGCCCCAGCAAGTTTGGCCACGCCGGTGACACCAACCTCCCGGTGTTTTGCGATGCGTTGTTGGCGCGCCTGAAACTCCCGCTCGGCGAACCGGTTGCGCGCGATCTGCCCCACGTAGGTGAAGTCCCGCAAAATATTTCGCAGCTCGCGCCGGAACGTCTCGCGGCGCTCAGCAAGGTCCGGACCCCGCGCGATCAGATCCTGGTCGGCGGCCACCTGTCGGGCGGTGTCGAACAACAGCGTCGACACCGACTCGCTGCTGCGAACCCGTCCCTGTGCGACGTACTGCCGGCCCACGCCAAGTGCCAGGTCGGTCAGTTCCTCCCGGCCGATGTCTGCCGGGGCATCGCGCAGCACATCGGCGACAATCTCGTAGGCCTCGAAGAACACCCGCAACATCGCTTCGGACATCAACGGGCGCTTGGCGTACAGAATCTTTTCGATCTGCTCGCCACCGGCCGCCACGTGCGCTTCCCAATCTTGGTGCCAGGCAATCTCTTCGGCGATGTTGGCGCGGAAGGACGCCGAGTCGGCGAAGTAGAAGTCGAATTTCAGCAGATCCCGCAGCCGCATCGCCTGCGCCCAGAACGCCTCGACCCGGTCGCCCTCAGTGTGCCGGGCGTGCGCCAGCGCCAGTTCGACGATCGATGTCTCCAAGAATGCGTGAATCACCGAGTTGCGATAGAACGCCCCGGCGTGCTCGTCCTCAGGAGCGATGTACCACACCGGTTCCCGCCCGCTGTCGACGCGAGTCACCGGGTGCCCGTTGGACAATGCGTCCACGGCTGCCCGCACTCCCTCACGGGAACGCAACCGCAGCGCACTGGTGGACACCGGCGTCTGCTTGCGGTCCAGGTAGTCCAACGAATCCTGCAATGTGTGGTGCAACTGATCGAGGGTCAGCGCTGTACCGCGAGTCGTCAGCAGCAACGCCGAAACCAGCCCGGTCGCCGTCACCGGTGTGGACTGCAGAATGCGCCATGCCACCTCGAATGACATCTTCTGCAGCGCAAGCCTTTTGGCGGCATCATCGTGGGCCAGCGGACCGTGCGGTTCGCCGAGATACTGGCGCATCGACACCGCTTCGGGGAAACGCACGTAGATCTTGCCGTAGTTGCGTTCGCCCTGGGCTTTGATGAAGTTGTAGAGCCAGCTGAAACCTTCGGGTGTCTTCTCCGCACCTTGGGCGTAGGCCGCGTATTCGGCGATCTCGTGCAACTGGTCGAAACAGATCGAAACACCCTGCAGCAGAATGTCTTCACTGCGACCGTCGAGGTAGGCATCGGCGACATAACTCATCAGCCCGAGCTTGGGCGGCAACATCTTCCCGGTACGCGACCGGGTGCCCTCGATGGACCAGCTGAGGTTGAACCGCTTTTCGACGATGTAACCCACGTATTCCTTGAGCACATACTTGTAGAGCTTGTTGTCGCCGATGTTGCGCCGGATGAAGATGGTCCCCGACCGCCGCATCAACGGTCCCATCACTCCGAAAGACAGGTTGATGCCACCGAACATATGGACCGGGGGTAATCGGTTGTCCTGCATCGCAACCGGTACCACCGCGCCGTCGATGTAGGAACGATGCGAGAACAGCAGCACCGCGGGATGGGCTTCCAGCGCGGTCCGCATGGCCGCGACTTCATACTCGTCGTAGTCGAATTCCGGATCGAAGCCGCGGCTGAGCAACTTGCCGAGGACCGAGATCACGTCTACCGAGGCCTGGCTCCATCCCGTCGCCAATTCGTCGAGCATTTTGCCGGCTTCCTCGACGGTGGCGCCGGGGATCGCATCGAGTCCGGCGCGAAAGCGCGCTGAGGCCAACATTTCCGGCTTGACCAGTCGAGGTGACTTGTATTGCGGTCCCAGGATCCGGTACTCCGCGCGGGCCAGCGCCAGCAATGCGCGCCGCGTGACGAACTGCGCGAATTCTCGGGGGCTCTCAGCGACGGTTGTTTCGTGCCACTGCTGGCGCAGCTCGGACACCCTGGCCGACTCGCCGGCCACCACTCGTGCGCGCCACGGCTCGGTGCGCAGTATGCGTCGCTGCTGACGTTGACTGGGGTGATAGGGATCCCGGCCTGGGAGCAGCGCGGCCACTTTGGCCACCTTGCCGCGGTCGGCGGGCGGCAGCCAGAAGACCCGTACCGGCACGATCGACCGGTCGCCCCCCGACTCGAGCTGCTCGATCAGCGCGGTCAATGCCTCCGGCGGCGCGTCCTCCGACGGCAGCTGCACCACATCCAAGGATGTCTGCGGGCAGCGGTCCCGCTGCGCGCCCAACCAATCGGTGACCAGCTTCACCTCGACCGCTGTGTCCATCGACGCGAGTACCAGCGCGTCTTCGGCAGTCAGGTCTGCGCTGGTGTCGGCGGCCGGCTTCGTCACGGCCGTCCTCACTGATCCGCGTTGGGCTGGTGCGCCTCAACATCTTTGGGTTCGACGGTTGATTCGTGCGGGGTGATGTTCGGCGTTGCCTTCGGGGTGGCTGGCAGTTTGGTCGGCGCCTTTTTGGCGGGCGCCTTCTTCGCGGCAGCCCTTTTCGTCGTCTTGGCCGGGGCCTTCTTGGCGGCAACCTTCTTAGCAGGGGCCTTCTTGGCAGCAGCCTTCTTCGGCGGCGCTTTCTTCGCGGGTTTCCGCGGTTTGTACAGCGCGGGCTCGGGCAGCTCGTCGATCGGCCAATTCGACAGCGTGTCGAGGTAGAGCTGGCGAATTTCGGCAATCCGTTCGGGCAGGTTGTCCAGCGTCCAATCATCGACCGAAATCGGCGGGAAGACTGCGACATCGACCGTGCCAGGGTTGATGGTGGACGAATTGCGGGATGCGACGATCTCCGCGTTACGGATCACAATCGGGACGATTGGTATCCCGACCGTCATCGCGATCCGGAACGGCCCTTTCTTGAACGGGCCGACTTCGGTGGTGTCGAGCCGGGTACCTTCCGGCGCCATCAAAATGGACAGTCCGTTCTTGGCGCGTTCCTCAACGGTGTGCAGTGTCTCCACGGCTGCGGCCGAGTCGTCGCGGTCGATGAACACCCCCTCCAGCACCTTGCCCAGCGTGCCCATGATCGGGTCTTTTTCGAGTTCTTTCTTGGCCACGGCAACCCAGTTGTCGCGGATCAGCGCGCCACCGATGATCGGATCAACTTGGTTGCGGTGGTTGAAGATAAACACCGCTGGACGCTGCGCGGTGAGATTCTCCCTGCCGATGACATTCAGGTGCACTCCAGCGGCAGTCAGCACCGTCTGGGAGAAGTTGGACGTGAAGAAATTCACCCCCCGCCGCCGGTTGCGGGTCAAGAGCCCGACCCCGACCGCGCCGGCGGCGATGGGCAACATCGAACCGAACCCGGCCAGGGTACGGATCTGCCGGCGCAGCCCTACCCCGCCCCGGCTGTCGAATTTGAGGATCGGCCAACCGCGACGGTTGGCGACGGCGGCCATCTTGCCTTCGGGATTCGTCGGGCGCGGGTTGCCGACGAGATACATCAGGGCGACGTCCTCGTCACCGTCGGCGTAGAAGTAACTGTCCTTCAGGTCGATGTCGTGCTCAGCGGCAAACCGTTGCACCGCAGCGGCTTTGCCCGGCCCCCACAGGATCGGCTTCACCACACCACCGGTGAGGATCCCGTCCTCGTTGGTCTCGAACTTGTTGGTGAGGGTGTTGGAAATGCCCAGGAACCGGGCGACCGGGTTGACCTGAATGGTCAGCGCCGACGAACTGAGCACCACGGTGTGCCCGCGGGCCACGTGGGCGCGCACCAATTCCCGCATCTCGGGGTAGATCCGCGATTCGATCCGCTGGTTGAACAGCCGTTCCCCGATTTCATCCAGATCGGTCAGGACCCGTCCGGCCAGCGCCATGGACGCCCGGCTGATGAGTTCCTCGAACTCGATGCGGCCCAGCGAGTGATTCAGCGCCCCCTGCACCATGCTGAGCAGCTCACCAACCCCCATGTCGCGGCGGCGTAACCGTTCCTGGGTGAGGATGACGGCGGTGAACCCGGCCACCAACGTTCCATCCAGGTCGAAGAACGCGCCGACTTTCGGGCCCGGCGGACTGGCCATGATCTCGGCGACCGAACCGGGCAGCCTCAGGTCCTTGGACCGCCCCGCGTCGTTTTCGTCCGCTGCGCTCACGACGACACCGCCTGCTCAGACTCGAAGGACGCCGCCACCGCACGCGGCGGCGGATCACCGGCGAGCGCCAAGATCTCGTCGAATCCGTCCAGCAGGCACTGCGCGAACAACTCGTCCTTTCGCACCGAAGCTCGGTCGTAGCGCACGGTGATGGTGCACCAGCCGCCGCGCGAGATCAGCACCACCATCATCGCCACACCGGGCAGCGGCCCGATGCCGTACTGCCGCAACACTTTTGCCCCGGCGATGAATGTGTCCCCCGGGTACACCGGGACATTGCTGGCCTGCACGTCGGACCCGATCACCGAGCCGGTGATCCCTTCGAGCACCGCGGTGGGCAGCACACTGAGGACCGGCGCGATGGATCCGACGATGTTCATAGCGGGTTCGTCGCGGCGCTGGGTCATCTGCGCGCGGATCTTCTTGATCCGCGCCACCGGGTCGACCGTGCCGACCGGCGCCGCCAGGTTGACGCCGGTGAAGTTGTTCCCACCCGCCGCGTCGCCGTCGGACCGCAGGTTCACCGGCACCGCCATCGGCAGGGTTTTGATCGGCACTCCGAGAGCTTCGTGGTAACGCCCCAGCGCACCGCACAGGCCGGCGAGGTACGCGTCGTTGATGGACCCGCCGGCGGCTTTGGCGGCCTTGTGCAGATCGGCGAGTCGGATGTCGATCGCCTCGGTGCGGGTGGTCAGGCTGCGCCGCCGCAGCAGCGGCGAAGGCTCGGCGGCCCGGTTCAGCACCCGCGCTCCCGACACGGCGTAGCCGACGACACCCGACACCGTCGACACCGGATCCAGCACCGCGCGTCCGGCCGCCGACACCGCACCGGTCAGCGCGCCCAGCGCACCGCCAACGATGGCGAGGGGCAGGTGGTTGATGCCTTGGCGCATCAGGTCGTTGGGGGTGAGATCCTCCGGAACCGGCTGCGGGGGCATCGGCCTGGGCGGTGGGTCGCGCTCCAAGTCGTAGATCTCGGCGAACATCTCCACGCTGCCCACCCCGTCGGTGACCGCGTGACTCAGGTGCAGCAGAGTGGCGGCCGTGCCATCGGCCAGACCCTCGACCAGGGTGGCCGTCCACAGCGGTCGCGAGATGTCCAACGGCGACTGCAACATCACTTCGGCGAGATCAAGAACCTCGCGCAGCGTGCCGGGTTCGGCCACCCGCATGCGACGCACATGGAAATCCAGGTTGAAATCGGGATCGACCACCCAGCGCGGCGAAGCCGTCGGGAGCGTCGGCACCACGACTTTCTGCCGCAGCCGCAACACTTTTCGGGACGCATTCTCGAAACGGGACCGGAATCGATCCCAGTCGGGAGTCGTATCCAGCAGTTCCAGCGCCATGATTCCCGAGCGCGTTCGCGGATTCGCCTCGCCCCGGTGCATCAGATAGTCGACCGGTCCCAACTCGTCCGACAACCCGACGGGCCCGCCGGACTCAGCCACGGTCACGTCCCTTGGCGAGCCGGGCAACTCGACACCTCACCGCTGATCGAACCTCCTGCTTGAACCCCGCCATCGAAATGCCAACACAACGCTAGTCGCGTTGCGGCGGTGGTGAAAGGTGAGGATCGGCTCAGGTATCGCGCGGATGCCGGTCAACTGGCCGAATTGGCCACCAGCGCCAGCGAACCCAGCGACGCGCTGTCCCGTCGCCCGTAGACGACGCCCAGGAAGTCGGCGACGGCATCAGCGGCCAGCCGGGAGCGGACCGTCGGGGTGATGTCGAATGCGTGGTGCGCGTTCGCCAATTCGGCATACGTCACCGTCTCCGCCCCGGCCTGACGCAGTGCGGCGCAGAACGCCCGGGCCTGGCCGCTGGGCACCAGCTCATCCTTGTCCCCGTGCAGCACGAAGAACGGCGGGGCCTCGCTGTGCACGTAAGAAATGGGCGAGGCGGCGACGTAGCGTTCCGGGTGCTTGTCGAAGCGGGCCTTCATCACGAACTGCTCGAGGAACGGCAACATCATTTCGTGCATGTTGTCGAAGTCGGTGAAGTCGTAGACGCCGTAATAGGGGGCGACAGCCTGAACCGTGGTGTCGGCGCGTTCGAAGCCCGGCTGGAACGTGGGGTCGTTCGGGGTCAGCGCGGCCAGCGAGGCCAGGTGGCCGCCTGCTGAGCCGCCGGTGATCGCAATGAAGTCGGAGTCGCCGCCGTAATCGCCGATGTTCTCTCGCACCCAGGCGATGGCGCGTTTGACGTCGACGATGTGGGCGGGGAACTTGGCGCGCGGGCTCTTGCTGTAGTTGATCGACACGCAGATCCAGCCGAGTTCGACCATCCGGCTCATCAGCGTGTAGGCCTGCGGACGCTTGCCGTTGAGGCTCCATGCGCCGCCGGGAACCTGAATCAGCACCGGGGCGCGGTGACCGGGCGCCAGGTCGGGCCGACGCCAGATGTCCAGCAGATGCTCGTTGCCGCCCGGACCGTAGGAGATGTTGGAGGTCTTGGCCGCGTAACGCCGGTGTGGGCCGGGCTTGGGCTTGGGCAGCAAGCCGCGCCGGGGCAGCACCGAGCGGTTGGTGGTCGGGTGCGAGACGAGGTCGCGGAATTCGGGTCCGAAGGCGTGCTCGAGCGCGGCGTTCAACGCCTCGCCGGCGCGCTGCGCCGCCCAGTTGGCACCCACCCGGTTGATCGACGGCGGAGCGATCCGGGTCAATGCGTGCCCGGTGACGACGTGCGGCGGGAACTCGGTGGCCACCCAGCCCGCCACCCACCCGACGGCGAACGGTGATCCGCGCAGGAGGAGCGAACTGGCCCGATAGGTCGTCTTGGCGTCAGCAGCCAGCTGCGCGCCTTGCCGTCGCGCCTCAGCACCGACCCGCGAGCACCGCGTAGCCACACTGGACAAGCACATAACGAAGTCCACCCCTCGACGTCAGGCACACGCCTCATTGCGGTTAACGGCCGATTACCGGCCGATGTTGTACGTGTGTCGAGGCTCACACAATAACCCATTCGTAGCTGACTTAAACATCTTTCGCGGGTGTTGTGTCGGCTGTGCCGCTTGATATTTCGCGGTTGGATAGACTGACCTGCGCATTGCCTCCGTAGCTCAGGTGGATAGAGCAAGGGCCTTCTAATCCCTAGGTCGCACGTTCGAGTCGTGCCGGGGGCGCGTCGATAGGTGTATCACCTCGGTCGGTGGCTGACATTTCTGCGGCAACGGTGATAGCGCCGGAGTCGGCGCGGGCACCGCGGGCCCGGGCACTCCGGCGGATCGGAGGGGGCCGGCGCAACGGGCGCGGCCGGTGTCGGCGGCGGTGGCGGCGGCGGCGCCTACAACCGCTCCGGCAATGGGTCGCCGGGCCTGATACCGGCAGGTGGCGCCGGCAACCCGGTATTCGACAACAATGGTGGCAACGGCGGCGCGGTCGGCGGGATGGGTGGCCAGGGCGGCTTCGGCACCTTCTATTCCAGTGACAACGGCAGCGACGGCCAAAGCGCATCGTGATCGAGCACTTGCGAAGCCAACGGTGGGCAGTGCTGGATACATCAGCCGAGCCCGCGGAAATGTGCGGGCAGTTCTTTCCCTCTAGTCAGCGGCTACGCTGCGGCTTCGATGTTTGGAATGCGCCCCGCCCGGGTCATCACTGCGCGGCGGGTCGCTGTACATGGGCGCGGCGCCTACATTGTCGACTCCGGGAAGGCCCCTATGAGCGCGACGCCTACGCAGGAGACCACGGTCGTCGTGATCGGCGCCGGGATCACCGGGATCAGCGCCGGGTACTACCTGGCCCGTAACGGCTTCGACTACGTCGTGCTGGAGGCCGATGACGACGTCGGGGGCATCTGGCACACGCAGCGCTGGCACGGCGCGCGGTGCGACTCGGATTTCGTCAAGTATTCCTACAGCTTCAAGCCGTACACGTCGGAACGATGTCTGGTGGACCGCGAGGATATCCAGCGGTATCTGCGGTCGGTCGCCGAGGAGTTCTCGATTTTGGAGCACATTCGTTTCGGTACCCGGGTCATCGCCGCGAACTACGACTCGGGCACGCAGTGTTGGGACGTGCACACCACGCGCGGCAGTTTTCGTTCGCAATTCGTGATCAACGGCAACGGTTATTTCTCCCTGCCGCACATTCCGGTGTTTCCAGGCGCCGAGACCTTCGCCGGTGAAATCATTCATTCGTTCGACCTGGATGCGGCGCGCACATTTCCCGGCCAACAGGTGGTGCTGGTCGGCAGCGGCTCCACCGCAGTGTGTGCGGCGCCCGAACTGGGACGAGTTTCGGGATCGATGACCATGCTGCAACGTTCCCCGTCCTATATCTACGAGATCGACAATCGCGCCACCGTGTTCATGCGACTGTGCCAGTCTTTGCACAACCGCGGCCATAAGCTGCCGATGATGATGCTGCGCACTTACCTGCAGGCACGCGACGACGCAATTTTCGTCGGGTTCCGTAAATTTCCCCGGGTTGCGCGGTGGTTTTTCCGCCAACACTGGCGACGGGCGGTGAGCAGCGCGGACCTCAAGGAACACTTCTCCCCGTCCTACTCGCCGTGGGAGCAGCGGATTCCAGTGGCAATCGGTTTCAAGGACGCGGTGCGCCGCGGTGACGTGCGAATGAAGACCGGCGCCATCGAGCGCTTCACTTCCCGTTCCATTGTCCTGGTCGGCGGCGAGGAACTGGAATGTGACGTGTGCATCCTGGCGACCGGATTCGAGCTGGACTTCTTCAAATTCCGGCTCTGCGTGGACGGGGCCGAAGTCGATACGGCAGGAATCAACTTCTACAAAGGCATCATGATGGGTGGGGTGCCGAATTATTTCCAGCCCGTCGGAGTGTGGCATTCCGCTTGGACGCAACGTTCCGAGGCATCCACCAGATTCGCCATGAAGATCATCAATTACATGGCGTCGCACGGGTTGCGTGAAGTCAGCATCGAACGCAAAGAGGTCGAGTACACACCGTCGATCACGCCCAACTACCTGATGCGGGACCTGTCGGCGTTGCCCCGGCTTTACGGCAGTTGGGAATTGCCTACGGTCGACAACCTGTTTCGCTATCGGTTCGAGCCGCGCAAGCTGAGTTTCGCCTGACAGATCCGGAATTTAATTTTCGCGTCGGCACGACTCGTCGTATTCCGGTAAAATTTGAAAGTGATCAAGTTTTTCCACACCCCTTGTGGCCATCCGTACGACTGCACTGGAACAGACGCCGATTTACTGGCTGAACAACTTCGGCGAATCGAAATCGATTTCGCTCAGGATCTCGAGCGAGCCCTCACCACCGGACTACTCGGCTATCGCTCGAGTTCGATGCTGGACATCTTCACCCAGCAGGCTTTGAACGCCGTGGCCGCCGAGTACCCCTACCCGACACCGGAAACGTTGCAGGCCGCACACGACACCTACGACGCGCATGTCGCGTGGACGAAGCAGGACAGAGAGTGCTGACGTCGCCCCTGCCACCCGTTTCAGCCCTTGATCAGCAGGGCGAATCACCGGGCGTGTAGTAGGGGACACCTTCGGCCGTGTAGCACGGCGGCATCCCCGCATCGCGCTGCCGCACCTCATCCCACGCCTCGGCCACTGCAATGCTGCCCACCGGGCACTCCTCGGCGTTGGTATACCGGCCCGACCCGACTTCCCGGCAAATCGTCGCCTGCGCCGCGGGTGCCAGAGCAATTTGTACAGCGGCAGCGGCAGCGGCGGCCGCGGCGAGAAATGCAGCCGTGAATTTTTTCATGGCGACAAACCCTATCGTGTTGTGAACGGATACGGCATTTATATTCCGGTAGCCAGTAACGACGGGCTCGAGTTGCACAGGGCCGTCCGAGACGATGGCAGTGACATCAAAAACAATGGATATTTCGCCGCAATTAAGCGGGTGAGTCCTCGACGTTAAGACTGTTTCGCCGCGGCACCAGCGACCAATGCCCCGCTCAGGCCGGCACCGGTTCCCGACTCGTGACGTCAGCCGAGTTCGTCAGTTGCAGATGCGGGTCGGCGACCTCATCGTCGCGTAGCATCTCGACGTCGGCGTGATAGCTCGTCGACGTCATCCACGGTCGGCCGGCGCCCTGACGGGGCAGCTGGTCCACCGCCCGCTGGACATAACCCGCCGCAAAGTCGAGCAGAGGCCGGGTCTGCATGTCCGGATCGTCGAGCACCGGGAGGGCGGTGTCGTAGTCGTTGGCGTCCCGTGAACCCGCGCGCCGAATGGCTCGAGGAGCTGGACGCGGAGGTGCTTGCCACGAGCCCCGCCCTCGCCGGGGATCCCGAGCTCGCCGCTGCGGTCAGCCGAAGCAACCGGGCCAATATGTACTTCTGGGGAACGGCGAACGTGCGCGACCCGGGGGCTCCGGTGCCGCCGAACACCGGACCCGAACCGATGATCATCGCGCGTGAGGTGGCCCGCCGCGGCCTGACGCCCTACATTCTGGACGGTTACCGGATCGGCGAAGGCGTGGCGTGGCGCCGGTTCATGGAGATCGCGTTCGAGCTGACGTCGGACCCGGCCGAACTACGGGAGCTGCTTGATGTGTGCTCCCGCTCGATCAGTGCATTCATCGACGCCACTTTGGCCGGGATCGCCGCCCAGATCGAACTGGAACGCGACGAACTGACCCGCGGGACGCACGCCGACCGCCGCGAGACCGTCGCACTGATCCTGGACGGCGCCCCAATCGCGCGCCAGCGGGCCGAGGATCGGCTCGGCCACCCACTGACCGGACCACACATCGCAGCAGTCATCTGGAGCGACGATCCGTCCGGTGACATGGCCCGGCTCGACGCGGCGGCCGAGGCGCTCGGACATGCCGCGGGCACGCGGCCACTGACCGTGCTGGCCAGCACGGCCACCCGCTGGGTCTGGACGGCAAGTCGATCGATAGAAACTGTCGCGCTTCGCGATTCGATCGACACCACGCCCGACATCCGCGTCGCCATCGGGCCGTGCAGCGACGGTATCGATGGCTTTCGGCGCAGTCATTTCGACGCCATCACCACCCAACAGATGATGGCCCGGTTACGATCTCCGCACCGGGTGGCGCTGTTCGCCGATGTCGAATTGGTCGCGATGCTCACTGCGGACACCGACCGCGCCACCGAATTCGTGCGTCGCACCCTGGGCGATCTGGAATCCGCGAACCTGAATTACAGCGCAGCGTCAGGGTTTTCGTGGGCGAGCAGTGCAACGCTTCGCGCGCGGCGGCACGTCTCTACACCCATCGCAACACGCTGCTCCGACGACTGGCGCGCGCCGACGAGCTGCTGCCCCGCCCCCTGGCCGAATGCAGCGTCAACGTGGCGGTCGCGTTGGACGTGTTGCGCTGGCGGGGCAACTAGCGCGATCTCGTTCCTATGAATTTGGCGATTCCGCTTCGCGCTGGCATACGTGCGAATAATGTCCGATTCGGGGTCGGGGGACCCAAACTTCATAGATCGTCGCGGGGTTCGAACAGTCACGATCGCTGATCAATCCCGCAACACAGCACGCCGTCGGAACATTATCGATACGAGGTAGCCCAGAATGCGGGCATGACGGTTCCGGAGAAGCCAGCGGCGCAGATATCGCGGCAGACGTTTCTGCGCGCGGCAGTTGGAGCTGTTGCGGCGGGAGCGGTTTTCGGGTCGGGCCGGGTCGGCGCCGCTCCGGGCGTCGCTGATTGGGGCAGCCTGTCCGGTGCCATCGGCGGGCAGGTGATCGGCCCGGACAATGGGCAGTTCGCCTCAGCCAAGCAGGTTTTCAACACCAACTACAACGGTTCGGCACCCGCCGCCGTCGTCACCGTGACGTCGGTGGCGGACGTGCAGAAGGCGATGGCGTTCGCGGCTGCTCGTAATCTGAAGGTCGCCGCCCGCAGCGGCGGTCATTCCTACACAGGCGCCTCCACAGCGGACGGAACGCTGGTGCTCGATCTGCGGGGCCTGCCCGGCGACATCAACTTCGACGCCGCCAGCGGTCAGATCACCGTGACGCCCGCCACCCACTTGTTCGCGATGCACCAGGCGCTGGCCGCGGCCGGGCGGGGACTCCCGACGGGCACGTGCCCCACCGTGGGAGCTGCCGGGCACACCCTCGGCGGCGGAATCGGGGCCCACTCCCGGCATGCCGGTCTGCTCTGTGACCAGTTGACCTCGGCCAATGTGGTGTTGCCGGGTGGGCAGGCGGTCACCGCTTCGGCCACCAGCAACCCGGACCTCTTCTGGGCGTTGCGCGGCGGTGGCGGCGGCAACTTCGGCGTGGCGACCTCACTGACCTACGCCACCTTCCCCACCGAGGACGTCGACGTCGTCAACATCAACTTTCCGGCGCAGTCGTTCGCGCAGGTCCTGTTGGGTTGGCAGAGCTGGCTACGGACGGTCGACCGGAAATTCTGGGCGCTGGCCGACGCGACCATCGAGCCGATGGGCACGCAATGCCGCATCATGGCGACTTCCCCGGTCGGATCGGGCGGCAGCGTTGCCAATGCGATCGTCGCCAATGTTGGGGTGCAGCCCACCAGAACCGAGAATTTCACGTTCAACTACCTGGACCTGGTGAAGTATCTGGCCGTGGAGAATCTGACCCCGTCCCCGCTGGGTTATGTCGGCGGCTCCGATGTGCTGCCGATCATCAACGCGGGCGCCGCCAAGGGAATCGCCTCGGCGCTCGACTCTTTCCCCCGTGGGGCGGGAAGGGGATTCGTGATCATGCATACCCTCGACGGTGCACTGGCCAGTGTGGCCGCAGATGCGACCGCCTTTCCGTACCGGCGACACTCCGCGATCGTGCAGTGGTACGTCGAGACGGCGGGCGCGCCGTCGGCCGGCGCCGGCTGGATCAACGCCGCACACCAAGCGGTGCAACCGTATTCAGCCGGCGGCTACGTCAATTACATCGAGCCGGGCCAGCCGCCGTCGCGGTACTTCGGTGCGAACTTGGCTCGGCTCAGCGCGGCCCGACAGAAGTACGATCCGAACCGGATGATGTTCTCCGGCATGAACTATTGATGTAGCTCCGACGATCTGCTGCGATGAAGGCTGTTGCCAGACTTCCGGAACGAAGAGGGAACAGCCCGATGCGCACCCTTTGGCTACCAACGATCCTCACCGCATTCGGCTGCGGCTCGGTCGCGATGTCCGGTGTCGCTGCCGCCGACGACAGCCTCAATGGTCATTACTTCGCCGTCGTTGATGGCGCGCGTTCGCATCTGCTGAGCACGATCCTGATGTTCAACACCACCTGCGACTCGGCCGGCAACTGCAACGGATCGGTGACCACGCCCAAAACGTGGGAGGCCACCGTCAATAAAGCGCCGGGGGGCCCGTGGACGATCAACCGCACCGACGCGCACGGCTGGACATGCGCGGACGGCACCATGGTCGCAGCAGACCTGGTCTATTCGTTTGCGCCGGGCACCCTGACCGGATCGATCACGTCCACGAAAGCGGCGTTCGGCTGCGGCGACCCGGCCAGGACGACCGCGACGTATTCACTGACCGTCCAGAAATGCGTCAACGGCCCGGACGGGGGCGTGTGCCCGTAGCGCCGGGCCTGCCGGGTCCGGCAGCGTCACTGACCATCCGGCGCAGTTGAATTCGGCACCACGACCGGATACAGCTGGTGACTACCCCGCAGTCCTTTCAGTTCGACCTCACGCGGTGCGCCCAGCACAATGTCGGTTGCTCCCGAGATTGCTTGCCGGATTGCGTCACTAACCAGGGTCTCACCGCCGCTCGCCTGTCCGGCGACCCGTGCGGCCATCGCCACGTTGCGGCCGAACAGGTCGTCACCGCGCCGTACCGAACTGCCCATGTGCAATCCCATCCGGACTCGGATGTGGTCCCAGCGCTCGGCGTCGGACTGCAGCGCGCGCTGCACCTCGGTACAGCAACGCACGGCCTGGGCAGGATCCGAGAAGGCGATCATGAACCCGTCGCCCTGCGTCTTGACCACGTGACCGCCGGTGTCGTTGACGTGTTTGTAGATCAATGTGTTATGCCGCTCAAGCAGTTTCACCCAACCGCGGTCGCCGAGTTCTTCGTTGAGCTCGGTGGATCCTTCGATGTCGGAGAACGCGATCACGACGTTGCCGTCGGCTGTCATCCTGGCCAGATCAGGACGTTCCACCCGGGCCCAGCCGGCGAGGTCCTCGACTGAATTGCGCACGGTGGCGCCGATCCCTTTGTTGATCAGCGAATCCGCGGTGCGCCAGACGGTTCGGACCGCAAGGGGTCCGACGCCGGGTGGCCGTCTTCGCCGCGGCTTGTCTTGCCGCAACCGCGTGAGGGCGCGTCGCGCGCCGGTCAATTGGCGCCGCGACACGATCAGCAGGACCGCCACCGCGATCAGGACGCCGAATTCGAGGAGGGCGACGATCACCCACAGCCATTCGGTGCTCACGGTCCGGTCGCGGACTCTCCTGCTCGCCGCAACATGCTTTCGGCGTGCCGCAACACCGGGGAGTCGACCATCTGCCCGTCGAAGGCGAACACCCCGCGCTCGGTTTTGGCAGCGGCCAGCACCCGACGCGCCCAGTCCAGTTGCTCATCGCCGGGCCGATAAGCCTTGCGTACCACGGCAACCTGGCTCGGGTGGATGCAGACCGTCGCATCGAAGCCGATCGCCACGGCGTCGAGCGCCTCTGCTTCCAACCCTTCGATATCGCGGATGTCCAGATGCACCGCATCCAGCGCCAGCAGGCCGAAGGTGTTGGCCGCCAACAGCGCTGCGGACCGCACATGGCGGGCGAAATCCCGATAGGTACCGTCCGCGCGTCTGCTGGAACTGCCGCCCATGGCCGCCACCAGATCCTCCGCACCCCACATCAACGCCACTGCACGCTCGGCAGCGGCGATCTCGCTGACGAACAATGCGCCGCGCGGAGTCTCGACAAGTGCGACGACGTCACGCGGCGCGAGTGCGTCCACCTGCGCCGCCGATTCCGTCTTCGACAGCATCACCGTGGTGTAGGCGGTGTCGGCCAAGGCCTGTAGATCCCTGGCATGGTCGTCGGTACTGGCGGCGTTGATCCGTACGACGGTTCGCTCGGGATCAAGTGGGTTGTCCCGCAGCGCGATTCGAGCGGCGGGCCGGTCGGTCGCCGCAACCCCGTCTTCGAGGTCGAGAATCACCACGTCGGCGGCAGCGGCGGCTTTCGCGAAGCGTTCCGGACGATCAGCCGGGCAGAACAGCCAACCAGGGCCGGCGTCGCGCAAGCTCATCGGGACTCCGCACTGGGCCGCTTCTGCACCAGGGTGGTCCGGACCGCCCTGGCCACGATGTCGCCATACTGGTTGCGTCCGGTGTGCTCCAGCGTCACGATGCCTTCGCCCGCGCGGCTTTTCGACTCGCGCTTGCCGGTGCAGACGGTCTCGGCGTAGAGGGTGTCGCCGTGGAAGACCGGCTTGGGGAACGACACCTCGGAGAAACCCAGGTTGGCGACGATGGTGCCCAGGGTCAGTTGGGCCACCGACAGACCGACCAGGGTGGACAGCGTGAACATCGAATTGACCAGCCGCTCACCACGAAAACCGGGTTGCTCGGCGGCCCACGCCGCATCCAGGTGCAGCGACTGCGTGTTCATCGTCAACGTCGTGAACAGCACGTTGTCCGCCTCGGTGACGGTGCGACCCGGCCGGTGCAGGTAGGTCGTGCCGACCTCGAACTCCTCGAACCACAAGCCCCGCTGGATAATCGACTTGGTGTGGCCGACTGTGCCGTTCGCGTCACGACTCACCGGCGTCGCGTCGCCGGAGGCACGTTCGGCAGGACCGGCGCCGGTCATGACAGACCCAGCGATCGCGCGATCAACATTAGCTGCACCTCCGTTGTGCCCTCCCCGATTTCCAGGATCTTGCTGTCCCGGTAGTGGCGGGCCACCGGGTACTCGTTCATGAAGCCGTACCCGCCGTGGATCTGCGTAGCGTCGCGGGCGTTGTCCATCGCCGCCTCCGAGGAGACCATCTTTGCGATAGCCGCTTCTTTTTTGAAGGACTTGCCGGCCAACATCTTTGCCGCGGCGTCGTAATAGGCGGTGCGGGCGACGTGTGCCCGGGCTTCCATGCGCGCGATCTTGAAGCTGATGGCCTGGTAGGAGCCGATCGGCTGGCCGAAGGACTGACGCTCGTTGGCGTACTTGACGCTTTCGTCGACGCAGCCCTGCGCCACCCCCGTCGCGAGCGCGGCGATCGCGATGCGGCCCTCGTCGAGGATGGACAGAAAGTTCGCGTAACCCTTGCCGCGGACACCGAGTAGGTTCTCCTCGGGCACCCGCGCATCGTCGAAGGTCAGCGGGTGGGTATCCGAGGCGTTCCAGCCGACCTTGTTGTAGACCGGCTCGACGATGAAACCCGGGGTGCCGTTCGGCACGATGATCGCCGAGATCTCTTTCTTGCCGTCGGCGATGTTGCCGGTGACGGCGGTGACAGTGACCAGCGAGGTGATGTCGGTGCCGGAGTTGGTGATGAATTGCTTGCTGCCGTTGACAATCCACTCACCCCCTTCGAGTCGGGCGGTGGTGCGGGTGCCGCCGGCATCCGATCCCGCGCCCGGCTCGGTGAGCCCGAAACCGGCGAGCTTGCGGCCGGCCACCAGGTCGGGCAGCCACTGCTGCTTCTGCTCCTCGGTACCGAACCGGTAGATGGGCATGGCCCCCAGTCCCACCCCTGCTTCCAGCGTGATCGCGACCGATTGGTCGACCTTGCCGAGTTCCTCGAGTGCCAACGCCAGCGCGAAATAGTCCCCGCCCATACCGCCGTATTCCTCCGGGAACGGCAGACCGAACAGCCCCATGTCGCCCATCTTTG
Organism: Mycobacterium sp. NGS24; assembly: GCF_059813065.1. Classification (NCBI taxonomy): domain Bacteria; kingdom Bacillati; phylum Actinomycetota; class Actinomycetes; order Mycobacteriales; family Mycobacteriaceae; genus Mycobacterium; species Mycobacterium sp. NGS24. The sequence goes on along the minus strand of NZ_JCALDW010000021.1, from coordinate 49,710 downwards.
CGACGACTTCATACGGGAAACTGTGCTCCTCATCGTGTTTGGCGGACACCGGAGCCACGACCGAGCGCGCGAAGTCGGCCACGGTATCGCGCAGGTCTTCATATTCTTTCGGTAGCGTGCCCGCCGAAATCGTTGTCGTCATGATTGTCAGTCCTTGCTTGTCGTCGCTGCTGCGTCTGCCACGGCGGCCGGCACCAACCGGGCCAGCACCTGCTCCACCTTCACCTGTTCACCGACGCCCACCATGACCTCCACGCGTCCCGAGATCGGTGCGGTCAGTGAATGTTCCATCTTCATCGCTTCGACGATCACCACCACGTCGCCCTCGGACACCTCGGTGCCGGACTCCACCTGGACGGCGATCACGCTGCCGGGCATGGGGCTGACCACTTCGGCCGGACGCTCCCCCGCTGCGCGTTGAATCTTGTTCACCTCGGCCTCACGGATGTGCCAGGTGCCTCGTTCGTCGGCTATCCACAAGTGCCGCTCGGCCTCGGCCCACCGGTAGCTGCGACGCACCCCGTCCAGCGTGACGCTCAACTCACTCGGACCGAGTTGCACAGTGGCAGAGATTATTTCGCTGTCGCCCACTTGTACGGACGCGGCGCCCGGCAGGCCCCGGACCGACACAGTCTCGGTACGCAACGCGGTCCGCATCGCAGTGCGCACCGGGGCGCTAGCACCACCGATCCGCCATCCGCTGGGTGCGGCCCACAGATCATTCCCGGCGCGCCGAGCAAGCACCGCCTGGCTATAGAGCCCTGCGGCGGCGAACACATCGTCAGGCGCCGGTTGCGGCGCGAAACTGGTCAATCGTTCGTCCAGCAGCGCGGTGTCGAGGTTGCCGGCCTGCACGCGATCGTCAGCGAGCAGGAACCTCAGGAACTCCACGTTGCTCTGCACACCCAGGACAGCGGTACGCGACAACGCCTCATCGAGCCGGGCCATCGCCTGCGCGCGGTCGGCCCCGTGGGCGATCACCTTGCTCAGCATCGGGTCGTAATCGCTGCCGACCACCGTGCCGGCCAGCAACGAGGAGTCCACCCGCACACCGGGTCCGGACGGTTCGACCACTCCCAGCACCCGGCCGCCGGTGGGCAGGAAGCCCCGGGCGGGATCCTCGGCGTACACCCGGGCCTCGATCGCGTGACCGGTGAGCGTGATGTCGTCCTGGGCGAACCCCAGCTTCTCCCCCGCTGCCACACGCAGCTGCCACTCGACGAGGTCGAGCCCGGTGACCGCCTCGGTAACCGGGTGTTCCACCTGCAGACGGGTGTTCATCTCCATGAAGAAAAATTCGTCGGGCCGGTCACCGGAGACGATGAACTCGACCGTGCCGGCGCCGACATAGTCGACACTGCGGGCGGTGTCACAGGCCGCAGCCCCGATGCGCGCCCGGGTCGGGGCGTCGAGCAGCGGCGACGGCGCCTCCTCGATGACCTTTTGATGGCGACGTTGCAGGCTGCACTCCCGTTCGCCCAGATGGACCACGTTGCCATGGGTGTCGGCAAGTATCTGGACCTCGATGTGCCTGGGACGCAACACAAAACGCTCCAGGAACAGTGTGTCGTCGCCGAACGCGGACGCAGCTTCGCGGCGGGCGGTGACCAGGGCATTACGCAGCCGCTCAGGGTCGTCGACCATGTGCATGCCCTTGCCCCCACCGCCGGCCGACGGCTTCACGAGGACCGGGTAACCGACGTCGTCGGCAGCGGTGATGAGGTCATCATCGGATAGCCCGGGCCGCGCGACGCCCGGCACCACCGGCACGTCGAACGCGGCGACCGCGTTCTTGGCGGCGATCTTGTCCCCCATCACCTCGATCGCGCGTGCGGGCGGTCCCAGGAATGCCACGCCGGCGCGGTCGCAGGCCGCGGCGAAATCGGCGTTCTCGGAGAGGAACCCGTAGCCCGGATGGATCGCCTGCGCCCCGGTACGCTGCGCCGCGTCGATCACTTTGCCGATGTCGAGGTAGCTCTCCCGCGCCGGCGCCGGTCCCAGCCGAACTGCGGTGTCGGCCTCGATCACGTGGCGGGCACCCGCGTCGGCATCGCTGTACACCGCAACCGACCGGATACCCAGTCGACGCAGGGTGCGGATCACGCGCACCGCGATCTCGCCACGGTTCGCCACTAGAACGATGTCAAACATGAGTCACATCCGAAATACGCCGTAGGAGACCGATTCCAGCGGCGCCCGGGCGCACACCGAAAGTGCCAGCCCCACAACTGTTCTGGTATCAGCAGGATCGATGATGCCGTCGTCCCACAGGCGCGCGGTCGAGTAGTACGGGTTGCCCTGGTCTTCGTACTGTTCGCGGATGGGCGCCTTGAATGCCTCTTCCTGCTCCGACGACCAGGGTTTGCCGGCCGCCGAGAGCTGCTCACCACGCACGGTGGCCAGCACTGATGCGGCCTGCTCGCCGCCCATCACCGAGATCCGTGCGTTCGGCCACATCCACAGGAAGCGCGGTGAGTACGCGCGCCCGCACATCGAATAGTTGCCCGCCCCATAGGATCCGCCGATCACCACGGTCAGCTTCGGCACCCGGGCGCAGGCCACCGCGGTGACCATCTTCGCGCCGTGTTTGGCGATGCCACCGGCCTCGTAGTCGCGACCGACCATGAATCCGGCGATGTTCTGCAGGAACAGCAACGGGATTCGGCGTTTGTCGCACAGTTCGATGAAATGTGCACCCTTGACGGCGGATTCGCTGAACAGCACACCGTTGTTGGCGATGATTCCCACCGGATGACCGTGGATATGCGCGAACGCCGTCACCAGCGACTTGCCGTAGTTCGCCTTGAACTCACTGAATTCGCCGCCGTCGACCAGCCGAACGATGACCTCGTGCACGTCGTAGGGCACCCGCGGATCGGGAGGCACCACGTCGTAAAGGCCGTCCTGGGCGTATATCGGTTCGCGCATCGGCCGGATGTCCCACTGCGCAGGTTCGCGCGGTCCGAACGTGGCGGCGATCTTGCGGACAATCCGCAGCGCGTCCTCGTCGTCCTCGGCCAGGTGGTCGGTGACGCCGGAGACCCGCGAGTGCAGGTCGCCGCCGCCGAGTTCTTCGGCGGTGACGATCTCACCGGTGGCGGCCTTGACCAGGGGCGGGCCGCCCAGGAAGATCGTGCCCTGTTCGCGGACGATCACGGCTTCGTCGCTCATCGCCGGCACGTACGCACCGCCGGCCGTGCACGAGCCGAGCACCGCGGCGATCTGCGGAATTCCCTTGGCGCTCATGGTCGCCTGGTTGTAGAAGATCCGGCCGAAGTGTTCGCGATCCGGGAACACTTCGTCCTGGCGGGGCAGGAACGCGCCGCCGGAGTCCACCAGGTAGATGCATGGCAGCAGATTCTGCAACGCGACCTCCTGCGCGCGCAGATGCTTCTTCACCGTCATCGGGTAGTAGGTGCCGCCCTTGACGGTGGCGTCGTTGGCAACGATCACGCATTCGCGCCCGGAGACTCGGCCGATTCCGGTGATGATGCCCGCGCCCGGGGATTCGTCGTCGTACATGCCGTGGGCAGCCAACGCGGCCAACTCCAGAAACGGGCTGCCCGGGTCGAGCAGACGGTCGACGCGGTCGCGGGGCAGCAGCTTGCCGCGGCTGACGTGGCGTTCGCGGGCGCGTTCGTTGCCGCCGAGGGCGGCGGCGGCCAACTTGTTGTTGAGTTCGGCGACCAGGCGGCGATGCTCGTCGGCGAACGTCGGCGCGACCGTGGTCACCTGGACACCAGATCCGAGAGCACCAGGGGCGGTTGAGTTTTCGCTACTACCTCTTCGACCGACACGTCGGGGGCGGTCTCGATCAGGTGCAGGCCGTCGTCGCGGACGTCGATGACCGCGAGTTCGGTCACGATCCGATTGACGCACCCCACCCCGGTCAGCGGCAGGGTGCAGCGCTCGAGAATCTTCGGGCTGCCGTCTTTGGCGGCGTGGTCCATCACCACGATCACCTTGCGGGCGCCGTGCACCAGATCCATCGCCCCGCCCATGCCTTTGACCATCTTGCCGGGGATCACCCAGTTCGCGAGGTCACCGGTGACCGAAACCTGCATGGCCCCAAGGACAGCCACGTCGAGGTGTCCGCCGCGGATGATGCCGAACGACGTCGACGAACCGAAGAACGACGCCCCTGGCTGGGTGGTCACCGTCTCTTTGCCCGCGTTGATCAGATCGGCGTCGACGTCCTCACGACGGGGGTAGGGCCCCACGCCGAGGATGCCGTTCTCGGAGTGTAGGACCACGTGCACACCGTCGGGGATGTGGTTGGGAATCAAGGTCGGTATGCCGATGCCGAGGTTGACGTACTGTCCGTCCTCGAATTCGGTGGCGACCCGGGCCGCCATGCCGTCTCTGCTCCAGGTCATTGGGCGGCGCTCCTCTTCATCGGCACACCCGCATCCCCGCCGAGCGTCACGCCAGCGTGGCAGGCGACGCCGAGCGTCACGCCAGCGTGACAGTCGGCGCCGAGAGGTGGCGAGCCAGCGTGGCAGTCAACGCCGAGCGTCACGCCAGCGTGGCAGTCGACGCCGAACGTCACGCTAGCGTGACAAACGGCGTCGAGGTGTGGGGCGCTCATCGCACCGTCTCCTTCTCGATCCGTTTCTGGGGATCAGGCACGTGCACGACGCGCTGCACGAATACGCCCGGGGTATGCACCGTGGCGGGGTCGATCTCTCCCGGTTCGACGAGATGTTCGACCTGGGCGATGGTGATCCGACCGGCCGGCGCGCATTCCGGGTTGAAATTGCCTGCGGCGTAACGGTAAACGAGATTGCCGTGCCGATCGCCCTTCCAAGCGTGCACCAACGCGAAGTCGGTGCGGATTCCGCGCTCCAGCACATAGGTGACGCCATCGAATTCGCGGGTCTCCTTGGGCGGCGAGGTGATCGCCACCTCGCCCGAGGGGTCGTAGCGCCAGGGCAGGCCGCCGTCGGCGATCTGCGTGCCGACCCCGGCCGGGGTGTAGAACGCTGGGATGCCCATGCCGCCGGCGCGCAACCGCTCGGCCAGCGTGCCCTGCGGGGTCAGCTCGACCTCGAGTTCTCCGGAGAGGAACTGGCGGGCGAATTCCTTGTTCTCGCCCACGTACGACGATACGGTCCGGCGAATCCGCTTGTGCGCCAGTAGAACCCCCAACCCGACGCCGTCCACACCGCAGTTGTTCGAGACGGTTTCCAAATCGGTCACTCCGCGATCGGCCAGCGCGGCGATCAGCGCCTCCGGGATGCCACACAGCCCGAAGCCCCCGACGGCCAGCGATGCTCCGTCGGTTATGTCCGCCACCGCCTCCGCGACGGTAGCCACCACCTTGTCCATCCCCGCAGAGCCTCCGATTTCAGTTAATAATCATTAACTGGACAGTGAGAATACCATTTCCGCCCTCGCGCCGTCCAGGGCGGGTGCGGCCTATTCACCGTCGGCGAGATACTCCACGGCACGCGCCCGCATCTCCGCTCTACGGACTTTGCCGGTGACCGTCATCGGGAAGTCCTCGACGATCCAGAGATACCGCGGGATCTTGAACCGGGCGATACGGCCGGCGCAGAACTCCCGCAACGACTCCACCGTCAGCGTCGAGGCTCCGTCGCGGAGCTTGACTACCGCCATGAGTTCCTCGCCGTAGCGTTCGTCGGGCACTCCGATGACGTGGCCGTCGACGATGTCGGGGTGGGTGTATAGGAACTCCTCGATCTCGCGCGGGGAAATGTTCTCGCCGCCGCGCACCACAATGTCTTTGATCCGGCCGGTGATACGGACATATCCGGAGGCGTCCATCGACGCCAGGTCGCCGGTGTGCATCCAGCCGTCCCCGTCGATGACCTCCGCGGTCTTCTCCGGTTCGTTCCAGTACCCCGACATCACTGAATAGCCGCGGGTGCAGAATTCGCCAGCGACGTCGCGCGGCAGCGTCGCGCCCGTGACCGGGTCCACCACCTTGATCTCCAGGTGTGGCCCCACCTGACCGACGGTGGCGACGCGCCGTTCCAACGAGTCGCCAGAACGCGTCTGGGTCGACACCGGGGCGGTCTCGGTCATCCCGTAACAGATGGCGACCTCCGGCATGTGCATGCGTTCGATCACCCTGCGCATGACCTCGACCGGGCACGGCGAGCCCGCCATGATTCCGGTGCGCAGACTGTCCAACCGATACTCGGTGAAGTCCGGCAGGCCCAGTTCGGCGATGAACATCGTCGGCACCCCGTAGAGACTGGTGCAGCATTCGTCGTGCACCGCGCGCAGGGTGGCAGCGGGATCGAAACCGGGCGCGGGGATCACCATGCAGGCACCGTGGCTGGTGGCCGCCAGATTGCCCATCACCATGCCGAAGCAGTGATAGAACGGCACCGGAATACAGATCCGGTCACGTTCGGTGTAGTCGAGCAGCTCACCCACCAGGTAGCCGTTATTCAGGATGTTGCGGTGACTGAGGGTCACACCCTTGGGATATCCCGTTGTGCCCGAGGTGTACTGGATATTGATCGGATCGGTCGGCGTCAGCCGCGCGGACCTCGCCCGCAACGCAGCCGGATCGATATCCACACCGGCAAGCTCGTCCCAGCGGTCGCTGTCCATGATCATGACGTCGCGCAGCTCGGCGCAGTCCGGCGCCACCTCAGCCAGCATCTGTGCGTAGTCGGCGTCCTTGAACCCGGGTGCGGCAATCAGCATCTTCACCCCGGATTGCTACAGCGCATAACCTAATTCGCGCGACCGGTACGCCGGATTGACGGTCACCAGGATGGCGCCGATCTCGGCCGTCGCATACTGCGTCAGCACCCATTCCCAACGATTGGGAGCCCAGATGCCGATCCGGTCACCGACTCCGACGCCGGCCTGAAGCAATCCGGTCGCTAAAGCGCGAACGTCATGCAGCAGTTCGGCATACGTCCAGCGCCGTCCCGCCGCGACATCGACCAACGCGTCGCGGGACGCGAAAGTGGTTGCGGTTGCAGCGAAGTTGGCGCCGATGGTCACCTCGAGCAGCGCAGGCGAATTCGGGCCGCGTTCGTAGGAAAGTGGAGTTGCCACCGTTCCTCCCGCGGTAAGTCAGTGTTACGTTAGTGACGATTAACCGACATGTCCAGGAGGCCGTCATGGCAGCGTCCGCCCCGGACGGCGAGGCCGGTCGGCCTGAAGCGCCAAATCGTCGCAGCCAGTTGAAGTCCGACCGGCGGCTGCAACTACTTGCGGCCGCCGAACGGCTGATCGCCGAACGCGGCTTCCTCGCGGTGCGTCTCGAGGACATCGGCGCCGCGGCCGGGGTCAGCGGCCCGGCCATCTATCGGCACTTCCCCAACAAGGAGTCGCTGCTGGTCGAGTTGTTGGTCGGGATCAGCGCCCGGCTGCTGGACGGTGCCCGCGCGGTGACCGACCGCGACGCCGACGCGGCGGCAACCCTGGACGGCCTGATCGATTTCCACCTCGACTTCGCTCTCGGCGAGCCGGACCTCATCCGCATCCAAGATCGCGATCTCGCCCATCTGCCGGCCCCGGCCCAACGGCAGGTGCGCAAAGCGCAACGGCAGTACGTCGAGATCTGGGTGGGCGTACTGCGCGAGCTGAACCCCGATCTCGCCGAGGCCGACGCCAGGCTGATGGCGCACGCCACTTTCGGCCTGCTGAACTCCACGCCGCACAGCATGAAATCGGCCGACACCAAACCGTCGCGCGCGGTGCGGTCCCGAGCCGTGATGAGGGCGATGACGATGGCCGCGCTGAGTGCTGCAGACTTGTAGCGCCCCGACGTCCACGCAGGCACGACCACGGTTCCGCGCCTTCACGGCGTGCCCGGGTACCCTGCGAAGTGGACATGAACTCGCCACGCGACCCCCAGAATCCAGGTCCCCCGTCCCGGGGGTCTGCTTCGACGTGGTCGCAGGAGGTCGTCGACTACCCGGCCTACGCCGACGACATGCCCTACGCCTACGGCGGCGGCAATTCGCCCTGGGCGCCGGGCGCGTACCCACCGAACCCGACCCAACAGTTGCCACCACAGTATTGGCAACAAGACCAGCCGCGGGCCGATGCGGAGCCGGAGGGACCCCCGCCGCCGGGCACCCCGCGCTGGCTGTGGATCGTGGCCGGCACCGCAGTGCTGCTCGTCGTCGGGTTGGCCATTGCGCTGGTCGTGACGAACGGCTCGGACACCCAGCAGACGGCCATCGAGCCGCTGCCGCCGATGACCGGTCCCACCACTACCGTCGCACCCCCGACGACCAGGTCAACGCCGCCGCCCACCACCCGCAGGCCGCGCACCACCACCACTGAGCCCAGCACCCCGCCGCCGCCCACCGCCACCGTGCCGGGCACCATGCAGTCGGTGGTTTACAGCGTCACCGGCGAAGGCCGGGCGATCAGCGTCGTCTACATGGACACCGGTGATCTGATCCAGACCGAGTTCAACGTCACCTTGCCGTGGACCAAACAGGTCAGCCTCTCGACGTCGTCCACCCGTCCGGCCAGCGTCACCGTCGTCAACATCGGTCACAACGTCACCTGCTCGCTGACGGTGGCCGGGGTTCAGGTGCGGCAGCGCACCGGCCAGGGCTTGACCATCTGCGACGCCCCGCTCTGATTCCACGGGTGGCGCTGCTGCGCCGCGCTCGCGATCGCCGTCAGTTCGTTCGCGGTACCCGTACGAACAGCATCGCCAGCAGTCCGGTCAGCAGCACCACGAAGATGCCGCCCAATCCGGCGCGTGGGGCGTCGAACACGTCGACGAAAACCGAGAACAGCCACGGCGCCACGAACGACATCGCTCGACCGCTCATCGTGTAGAGACCGAAGGCCACACCCTCTTTGCCCTGTTTCGCCAGGCGCAGCAGCAGTGCGCGCGCTGAGGACTGCGACGGCCCGATGAACAGACACAGTGACAAACCACACACCCAGAATGTCAGCGGGCCGGACAGGACCATCATGGCCAGGCCGGCGGCGAGGATCGCGGTCAGAGAAGCGATGATGACCGGCTTCGATCCGACCCGATGATCGACGAATCCGCCGACCACGGCGCCGACTGCAGCCACCACGCACGCGGCCATACCGAAGATCAGCACGTCTTCGCGCGGGACGCCGTACACCCCGACGCCCAGCACGGGACCGAACGTGAATATCGCAGCCAGGCCATCTCGGAAGAGCGCGCTGGCCACCAGGAAGTACACGACATTGCGGTCGCGGCGCCACTCGGAGGTGATGTCGGCCCACAGCTTGCGGTAGGTACCCAGCAGGGTGGTCGACGGGTTCGTGTTCGCCCCGGCGTCCGGGAGGCGGTGTGCGACGAGCAGCAGCGGCAGCGCAAAGATCGCAAACCAGGCCGCGGCCATCAGCATTGCCACGCGGACGTACACGCCGTCGGCAGTGGGCAGGTGCAGCAAACCACGATGGTCACCGTCGCCGGACACGAAGCCCACGTAGACCAAACCCAGGAGCACCACGGTGCCGACGTATCCCGCCGCATAGCCGAAACCCGATATCCGGCCGGCCGTCAACGGCGTCGACAGCTGCCGCAGCATCGCGTTGTACGGGATGCTGGCCAGGTCACCACATGCCGCGGTCGCCGCCAGCAATGCCAGGCCGGCGAAAAAGAAGCCCGGCTGATCGCGGATCAACGCCATCGAACAGGTCAGCACCACCGCCAGGCCGGTCAGCAGAGCCAGGGCCACCCGCCGTCGGTGCGGCGACTCCACCCACCCCCCGATCAGCGGCGCCAGTACCGCAATCGTCACCCCGGCCGCGGCTCCGGCACGCCCCAGCCAACTCACCGGCGTGGCGCCCAGTGGCGTGCCCACGCCGACGCTGTTGGTCAGGTAGACGGAGAACACGAACGTCGGCGTGATGGCGCTCAAGCCGGTCTGACCGCAGTCCCACAACGCCCACGCCGCCACCCCCGATCGCTGGGCTTTCTTCCGATCCCCGGCGCGCGTGTCCTCCGGGTCATCCATGCAGCGCACTCTAGAGCCAACCCGCTGCGCCCGGCTACGCCGGACAGCTCCTGGCTACGATTGCCTTCATGCCGATACCTGCCCCAAGTCCAGACGCGCGCGCCGTAGTCACCGGAGCGTCGCAGAACATCGGCGAGGCGCTGGCCACCGAACTGGCCGCGCGCGGGCACAGTCTGATCATCACCGCACGACGGGAGGAGTTGCTGACCGCCCTCGCCGCCCGACTGGTGGACAAGTACCGCGTTGCCGTCGACGTGCGCCCGGCCGACCTCGCCGACCCCACCGAGCGCGCAAAGCTGTGCGACGAGCTGGCCGCGCGGCCGATCTCCATCCTGTGCGCCAACGCGGGCACCGCAACGTTCGGTCCGGTCGCGTCGTTGGATCCGGCTGGCGAGAAGGCGCAGGTGCAGCTGAATGCCGTTGCGGTGCATGATCTTACGCTGGCTGTGCTGCCGGGCATGATCGAGCGCAAGGCGGGCGGAATCTTGATTTCCGGTTCGGCGGCGGGGAATTCGCCGATCCCCTACAACGCCACCTACGCCGCAACCAAGGCGTTCGCCAACACCTTCAGCGAATCGCTGCGCGGTGAACTGCGCAACTCCGGTGTGCACGTCACGCTGCTGGCCCCGGGCCCGGTACGCACCGACCTGCCCGCTGAAGAGGAGGCCTCGCTGGTCGAGAAGCTGGTGCCGGACTTCCTGTGGATCTCGACCGAACACACCGCGCAGCTATCCCTGGATGCGTTGGAGCGCAACAAGATGCGAGTGGTCCCGGGGTTGACCTCGAAGGCGATGTCGGTGGCCAGCGGCTATGCCCCCCGCGCCATTGTCGCGCCGATCGTCGGGGCGTTCTACAAGAAGCTCGGCGGCGGCTAACCCGTCACTTACGTCGCCGTCCGGTCCCGAAAATCCCCTTGACCGCTTCGCGGATCGCGGTGTTGATGCCGCTTTTCACCGTCGGGTTCTTCAGCACTTCCTCCCACATCGCCGGACCCTTCGGCTCGGCCGGTGCGGGCATGGGCGGAATCTCGGAATCGTTGGGGGACAACGGCGGATAGTCCGGTGCGGGAGTTGGTGTGGCCGGCGGGCCGGCCGCAGGCTCCGACTCCGGCTCGGTCTGGCCGTACTTGGCCTGTAACGAGCTTTTCTCTGCCGCTTCAGTGACCGCTTCGGTGCCGATCGCTCCCATCAGCGACCTCGGCACCCGCATGCGGGTCCAGGCCACGGGTGTGGGGGCGCCTTTCTCGGACAGCACGGTGACCACGGCCTCGCCGATACCCAACGACGTCAGCGCCGATTCCAAGTCGTAGACATCGGTTTTCGGGTAGGTGCGCACGGTCTTGCTGAGCGCCTTCTGATCATCGGGGGTGAATGCCCGCAGCGCGTGCTGGATGCGCGCGCCCAGTTGCGAGAGCACATCGTTGGGCAGGTCCGTCGGCAACTGTGTGCAGAAGAACACGCCCACGCCCTTGGACCGGATCAGCTTGACGGTCTGCTCGACCTGTTCGAGAAACGCTTTCGACGCGTCGGCGAACAACAGGTGGGCTTCGTCGAAGAAGAAGACCAGCTTGGGCTTGTCGACGTCTCCGACTTCGTCGAGCTGCGTGAAGAGATCGGCCAGCAGCCACATCAGGAAAGTGGAGAAGATGACCGGGCGCAACGACTGGCCGCTGAACTCGAGCAGGCTGATCACACCGTGACCGTCGTTGACCCGCAACAGATCTTTGGGGTCCAGCTTCGGTTCGCCGAAGAACGTGTCGCCACCCTCGCCGGCCAGGTTAACCAGCGCCCGCAGGATCACGCCCGCCGTCGTCGACGACACCCCGCCCAGCGATTTCAGGTCGGCCTTGCCCTCCTCACTGGTCAAATGGCTGATGACGTTGCGCAGACTGTTCAACGTGATCAGCGGACGGTTGTTCTCTTTGGCCCAGTGGAAGATCAGTCCGAGCGTCGACTCCTGAGTAGCGTTGAGCCCCAGCACTTTTGACAAGAGAACGGGACCGAAGCTGGCGACGGTCGCGCGTACCGGTACCCCGATCCCCCCGGTGCCGAGCGAGAGAAACTCCACCGGGAACCCCGTCGGCTCCCAATTGTCACCGGTGTCCTTGGCGCGCGCGGCGGTCTTGTCGTTGCCCGCTCCGGGCCGGGACAGCCCGGACAGGTCGCCTTTCACATCCGCCATGAACACCGGCACCCCGGCGGCGCTGAGCTGTTCGGCGATCAGCTGCAGGGTCTTGGTCTTGCCGGTGCCGGTTGCCCCGGCCACCAAGCCGTGCCGGTTGATGGTGGCCAGCGGGATGCGAATCTGAGCAGTCGGATCCGCCTGCCCGTCGATGACGACGGTGCCCAGTTCCAGTGCCTGACCCTCGACGGCGTAGCCCGCTGAGATTCGCTTGGCGGGTCCGTCGGCTCCATCGGCAGGAGATTCGGTGCTCATGGTTTTCCCCAGAGTTTGCTCGTCCAATTCGGCAGGGATCAGCCTACTGGGCCGGGTCCGGCCAGGGTCAGGGCGAACTACGTCGCCAGCTGGGCTTAATGTGAGCGCTGTGCGCGACGAATTGGTCTGGATCGACTGCGAGATGACCGGGCTCGATCTGGGCTCGGACAAGTTGATCGAGATTGCCGCCCTGGTCACCGATTCTGAACTCAACATCCTCGGTGACGGGATCGACGTGGTGATCCACGCCGAGGACGCGGCGTTGTCCTCGATGATCGAGATTGTCGCCGATATGCATGCGCGATCCGGGCTCACCAACGAGGTCAAAGCCTCCACCGTCGACATCGCCACCGCCGAGGCGATGGTGCTCGACTACATCCATGAGCACGTCAAACAGCCCAAGACCGCACCGTTGGCCGGCAACTCGATCGCCACCGACCGGTCGTTCCTGGCCCGCGACATGCCCGCCCTGGACTCGTTTCTGCACTACCGGATGATCGACGTCAGCTCGATCAAGGAGCTCTGCCGGCGCTGGTATCCGCGCATCTACTTCGGGCAGCCGCCCAAGGGTTTGGCGCACCGTGCGCTGGCCGACATCCACGAGTCGATCCGGGAACTGCAGTACTACCGGCGGACCGCCTTCGTGCCGCTGCCCGGCCCGTCTACCAGCGAAATCGCGGCCGTGGTCGCTGATATCCAGGGCAACACGGATGGATCGGAAACAAACGATTCGGCCGAGGAGCGTCCGAGCGGTTAATATCGACGTCGCTGCCCGTGCCCCGCTGCAGGGACGGGGGTGGCCATGGTGGGTGTAGTTCAGTTGGTAGAGCGTCAGGTTGTGATCCTGAATGTCGCGGGTTCGAGTCCCGTCACTCACCCCATGCGGCAGAGGCATTCCGCCCTCTGACCGGCGCAGCGCGCGGACGTGCCCTATCCATTTCATATCGATCGGGCTAGCGTGGAATCCGGGGTCGGCCCATCAACCGATAAGGATTGCGATGGCTGGCAAGTTCGAGATCTTCAAGGACGCGCGCGGCGAGTTCCGCTTCCGGCTCAAAGCCGGCAACGGAGAAGTGATCGCCAGCAGCGAGGGATACAAAACGAAAGCTGCGGCGCAGAACGGCGTCGAATCGGTGCGCAACAACGCGCCCGCGGCGTCGCTGGTCGACCAAACCGCCTGAGGGTCCGCCCGCCTCCCCGGTGGCGAGCAGACACGAGTCCCGGTTTCGTCCCGGGCTTGGCCTTCGTGTCTGCTCGGACCGAAAATGTTGCAGCGCAGCGTTATTCGAACCCGGCGAGGGTGATCCGCAGCGCGCTTTCCATCTCGACATGCATCGGTGAACTCGGTGCGTTATCGCCGATCAGCCAGCGGTCGATGACGAATCTGACCGTGGCCAGACTGGTGTGGACCAGCAGCGAAGGCCGGATGTCGACTGACGCATCGACGCCCATCCGGGCCGCCACGTACTCCACGAACTTGCGCTGATCGTCTTCGCTGACCAGCGACGTCTTCCGCAGCAGATGCGGCGCGGTAGCTACGGCCCGCTGCCAGGTGTCCAGGTTGAACTCGCTGGCGTTTCGGGCATGGGTGACGAACAGCGCGATCAACGCCTCCACCGCGGATTCGTCGGCGGGCCGGGTGGCGTATGAAGCTGCGATCTCGCTGATCGCCTGCCGAACTGGGTCGATGAGCAGGCCTTCTTTGGTCGGTGCATGCCGAAAGTAGGTGCTGATCGAGATTCCGGCGGCGGCGGCGATCTCCTCGGTCGTCACGGCATTGAATCCACGGTCGGCAAACAGGGCGTGTGCAGTGTGCTGGATCTGTGCGAGCAACTCGGCCCGCCGCCTGTCCCGGAGCGACTCGGAGTTTGCCAGGGACATGCCGTCGCCTTCGTGAGTCTGACATTCCAACACCAGGTTTGCGATCCGCGGGGGGCCGCAGATGAGTGACACTACACTATTGAAAGTGCCTATCAAGTAGGTTACGGTGATACCGCTAACCGTGCTGAACTGCAGAGTTACCGGACCGAGGCACTCGTTTCGAGCGGGCTCCTATTTCGCAGCGCTTGACGCCTGCCGCTCAGCACCGATCAGTTGATGCTGGGGAGAGCGCCGATGATGTCGGTCTCGGGGGGTTTTACGCCGCGATCCGGGTTTGCTGAGATTGTTGGTCACTGGTGAAATGACCACCCACCAAGAATCCGCCCTGCGCGAAGAGAGCCACCTGGACCGCCACGATGACGACGGTGTCGGAGCTATCCGGGACTGGGGAGCCGGCTACGTCGATCGCCACCCGGTCGCGTCGCTGCGGACGGTCGGCGATCAATTCGTGCTGGGTGTGCGCACCATCGAATACTTCTTCATCGATCTGTGCACCGGCCGGTTCCAATGGCAGGAATTCGTTCGGCAGGGCGCATTCATGGCCGGCACCGCGGTGCTGCCCACGATCCTGGTTTCCCTCCCGATCAGCGTCACCTTGTCCATCCAATTCGCCCTGCTCGCCGGCCAGGTGGGTGCCACCTCACTGGCCGGCGCCGCCAGCGGGCTTGCGGTAATCCGGCAGGGCGCCTCGCTGGTGGCCGCGGTGCTGATGGCGGCCGCGGTCGGGTCTGCGATCACCGCCGACCTGGGTTCACGCACCATGCGCGAAGAAACCGATGCCATGGAAGTGATGGGCGTGTCTGTGATCCGGCGACTGGTGGTGCCGCGCTTTGCCGCCGCCATCATGATCGGCGTCGCACTGACCGGCGTCGTGTGCTTCGTCGGGTTCTTCGCCAGCTACCTGTTCAACGTGTATTTCCAGGACGGCGCCCCAGGCAGTTTCGTGTCGACGTTCGCGTCCTTCGCCACCCCCGGCGATATGATCCTGGCACTGCTGAAAGCTGTCATCTTCGGTGCCATCGTCGCCATCGTCTCGAGCCAGAAAGGCCTGTCCACCAAGGGCGGTCCCACCGGAGTGGCCAACTCGGTGAACGCGGCGGTGGTCGAATCGATCCTGTTGCTGATGATCGTCAACGTCGCAATCAGCCAGCTGTACATCATGCTGTCGCCCCGGACGGGGCTGTGAAGTGACGACGTCCCCCTACCTACCGCTGGCACCGCTGAGCACCCGACTGCTCGGCGTCTACCGCAGATCGACCAAACCGGTCACCCGGCTGGGGCACATGCTGGTTTTCTTCGTTCGCGCCCTCGTCGCCGTCCCGCTCACCCTGCGTCAGTACAACGGCGAGTTTCTGCGACTGTTGTCGAACATCACCTGGGGCAACGGCTCGATCGTGGTGGGCGGTGGAACCGCCGGTGTGGCAGTCGTTCTCGGCGTCACGGTGGGGGCACTCGTAGGCATCGAAGGCTACAACTTCCTGGACCTGCTCGGCCTCGGGCCGGCGACCGGGTTCGTGTCGTCGTTGGTCAACACCCGAGAGCTGGCGCCGCTGATGGCGGCGATGGCTTTCGCAATGCAGGGCGGCTGCCGGTTCACCGCGCAACTGGGGTCGATGCGCATCGCCGAGGAGATCGACGCGATGGAATCGATTGCGATCCGGCCGATTCCGTATCTGGTGACCACCCGGCTGATCGCCTCGGTGATCGCGATGATTCCCTTGTACGCCGCCTGCCTGGCGATCGGCTATCTCACCACCCAGGTGGTCGTGCAGATCAGCAGCGGCGGCTCGACCGGCTCCTATCTGCACTACTTCTCGCTGATGCTGGCCGGCCAAGACATTCTCTACTCGCTGTTCAAGGCGATCGTCTTCGTCTGGATTTCCGCCACCATCCAGTGCTACTACGGCTTTTACGCCAGCGGCGGCCCCGAAGGCGTGGGGGTGGCCGCAGGGCACGGCATGCGGGCCAGCATCACCGTCATGATTATCGTCAACATGCTGCTCACCATGGCGTTGTGGGGAGTGGACTCCGGTGCCAGGTTCGGTGGTTGACCGATGCCCAATTCTTTCGACGTCGACGGACGCGGCCCGTCCGACTGGCAGCTGCTCTGCGCCGGGGTGGCGGTTGTCCTGGTCGCAACGCTGCTCACCACCGGGCTGTTGTTCAAGTCCACCGGCCGCCTCGATGACTACGTGCGGGTGGTTGCCGACCTGGTCAACGTGGGTGACGGGCTGCCGCAAAAATCGGACGTCAAGTATCACGGCGTGCTCGTCGGGATGGTCGACGACGTGGTGCCCGCGGCCCACGGGAAGCCGAACTTCGTTCAGATCAACCTCAAACCGCAGTACGCCAAGTCGATTCCGGCGGCGGTCACCGCACGCGTCGTTCCGAGCAACGTGTTCGCGGTGTCGTCGGTCCAGCTCGTCGGTAACGGCCCGGGTTCGACGATTCGGCCGGGCGCCCACATTCAGGAAGACAAAGACCTGCCGACGGTGTTGTTTCAGACCACCGTCAGCAAGCTGCGTGACTTGCTGGCCGCCGCCGGGCGCGGTCGCGAGGACAGGTCGGTGGGCATCCTGGCGGCCCTGGGTGCAGCGACCGACCACCGTCGCAGCGCGTTGTTGAACAGCGGGGCGCAGTTGAATCGTGCTCTGGATCAACTCAATTCGATCGTCAGCACCGATACCGGCCCCTCGACGGTGTCGGCGCTCCTGGACGCGGCACGCGGACTGCAGGCCACCGCACCGGATCTGGTCGACGCGCTGCACGAGGCTGTCGGGCCGATGCAGACGTTTGCCGAAACCCGCGCACAACTGGCCGGCCTGCTCGCCGGTGCCGAATCCACGGTGGGCACTGTGTATCAATCCTTCGACAACCACATGGACCAGCTGATCAGGATCTCCACCGACCTCACCCCTGTGCTGGGGGTGCTGGCGTTGCGTTCCAACAACTTCGTGCCGGCAGTGATCAAGCTGGACAACCTGGCCACCAAATTCCTCCAGGAGGTCTGGGACCCGGTGTTGGGTGTCGGCAACATGCGAGCCCGCATTTCGTTCACCCAGACCTTCGCCTACAGCCGGGCCGACTGCCCGCACTACGGTGAGCTCAAGGGTCCCAGCTGCTTCACCGCGCCGCTGGTTCCGAACAAACCTGCGGTGCCCGATGTGCTGTTGCCGCAGAACTATCACCCGCCCCTGGACCTGGCCCCGCCGCCGGGAACCGTAGTGGGGCCGGACGGCAACCTGGTGGCGGTCGGCCCGCCGCTGATCAACCCGAACCCCAGCCTGGCTGACCCCAATCCGCCTCTGCCACCGTTTATCTCGCCGTCGCCGCCGATACGGACCGGCGCCGATCCCGACATGCCGGACCCGTCGCCGCCCGCGCACGGACCGGTCCCACCGCCGCCGCTGCTGGGTCCGCCGGCACCAGGATCGGTCACCCCGTCCTCGTTCGGCGGCAACGTCGGCCCGGTCGGCAGCGAGTACGAACGAGCCATCCTCGGCGTGATCACCGGTCGGCCGGCCACCGCCGCCACCCAGCTGCTGCTGGGCCCCGTCGCGCGCGGAACAACGGTGTCGTTGGTCCCGCCGAGCGGGCGGCGAAATGAAATTTCGCGGCCCGCTGATCGGCGTCACCCTCTTCATGGTGATCGCGCTGACCCTGACCTGGCTCGTGTATGTCAGCCTGCGGCGCGACGTCGCCGGCAACACCGCGTCGTATTCGGCGATGTTCACCGACGTGTACGGGCTTCGGGACGGCGACGACGTCCGGATGGCCGGGGTCAGGGTGGGCCGGGTCGAAACGGTCGAGCTGCAAGGCAAACTCGCGAAGGTCTCGTTCGTGGTGCAGACCGACCAGCACCTGTTCGGCAACACCGTCGCCTCGGTGATCTACCAGAACATCGTCGGGCAGCGATACCTCGGACTGTCCCTCGGGCCCGCAGAAGGTCGAGCGGGCAGTCAGTCACCACTATTGGCACCGGGCAGCACCATCCCCCTCGATCGCACCGAACCGTCGTTTGATGTCACCGCCCTGCTCAACGGCTACGAGCCGTTGTTCAGCCTGCTGAACCCGCGCGACGCCGACAACCTCACCAAAGGCGTCCTGGAATCGTTGCAGGGCGACACCTCCTCACTTGCCACCCTGATCAGTCAAACATCCACGCTGACTGAGACTTTCGCCGGTAGGGACCAGGCCCTCGGGGATGTCATCACCAACCTGAACAAGGTGGTGGCCAACCTCGCCGCGCAGGACGTCAATCTCGACGGCGTCATCACCCAGACCCGCGACGTCATCGGCGCTCTCAACCAGCGGCGTCCCGAGCTGGTGGCCGCGATGGGTTCGTCGTCGCGAATGACGCAGAACCTGGCGCGAATCGCGCGCGAAGACTACCCGGCGCTACGCGAATTCATCGACCGCAGACCAGGAGTCACCCGACACCTGCTCGACGTCGAACCACAGGTGGCCTTCTTCGGCGACAATATCCCGCTGTTGCTGAAGGGCTTGACCCGCATCGGAAATCAGGGCGCCTACGGCAACGCCTACCTGTGCGACGTGAACGTGTTCGGGTTCTTCCCCGGACTCAACGACGTGGTGCCGATCATCGTCAATGCCGCCACACCGGGTAATAGAGCGATGCACACACCCCGATGCAGGAATGTCGGCAATGGGTGATTCGTCAGGACGGCAACGAATTGCGGAGCTGCGCAAGCGTCCGCTGGAGAGCTTCAGCAAGTCCTGGTTGGGCTCCATCGCCGTCGCAGTGGTGGCGGTGCTGATCGGCACCCTGCTCACAGTTCATGCGCTCGGCGCCGGTTACCGCCATTTCACGGCCGAACTCTTGCAGGCGGCGTCGTTGCGGCCCGGCAACCCCATCACTGTGGCCGGCATTCCGGTCGGCGAGGTGACCAGTATGAAGCTGGTCGGTGATCACGTCGAGGCCGGTCTGAAGATCAAAGATGATGTGGCGCTCGGTAAGGACTCCAAGGCCTCGATCAGAGTGACGACCATCCTGGGTTCGCGGTACCTGGCGTTGGAACCTGACGGCCAGGGGTCGCTTCCCAACGGGACGTTCGATCTGGCGCACACCGCAGTTCCCTATGACCTGCAGGCCGCATTACAAGATGCCACAACAACTTTCGAACAGGTGGACTCGGACAGGTTCGCACAGTCGTTGGCGCTGCTCGGCAAGCAACTCGAGGGGCTGCCCGCGGTCGTACCGCAGGCGATGGCCAACATCGATTCGTTGTCGTCGATCATCGCCCAGCGTCGCGACCAACTCGGTCAACTGCTCAAGAGCACCGAACAGGTCACCAACACGCTGCGCGGTCAGCAGGCGAACCTCGGCAACGTGGTCACCCAGGCGCAAGAGCTGCTGAGCCAGTTCGTGGCGCGACGCGCCGTCTTTCACGCCCTGATGCAGTCGCTCACCAATATCGTCGACACGCTGAATCAGCTTGTGGTCAATGATCGTTCGGGGCTGGAGACGTTGCTGAAGGATATGCACGATTTCACCGGGATGATGGCCCAGCACGACGATCTGCTGCGCAGCATGCTGCAGGTCACGCCGGTGTTCGTCCGTGAGGCCGCCAATCTGACCGGGGATGCCAACGCCGTCAGCTTCAACGCTCCGAACGCACTGCTGATCGATTCGTGGATGTGCGCACTCAGTGGGCGCGCCCAGCAGTTCGGGCTGATCCCCTACTTCAAGGACTGCAAGTGAGGCGCCGGGTCGTCACATTCGTTGCCATCGTGGCGACGGTGATCACCGTGATCGGCCTCGGGTGGTACTTCACCGGCAAACCCGGACCGATCACGGTGACAGCCCAATTCGACAGTGCTTCAGGTCTGTACGAGGGCAACGTGGTGGCGGTGCTCGGCATGCCGGTCGGCAAGGTCACCAAAATCATCCCCAAGGGTGGCTACGTCGAAGTCCAGTTCACCGTCGACCGGGACGTCAAAGTCCCTGCCGATGTTCAAGCCGTGACGGTGTCGACATCGATTCTCACCGACCGCCAGATCGAGCTGACCCCGCCCTATCGCGGCGGTTCGGTGTTGGCCAACCATGACACCATCGGCCTGACCCGCACCAGGACACCGGTCGAATTCAGCCGGGTGCTCGCCGTCCTCAACAAGGTGACCAGGTCACTGCAGGGTGACGGTCACGGCGGCGGCCCGATCGCCGACGTGATCAACGGCGGCGCCGAAGTCGTCAACGGCAACGGCGGCAAAATCAAAGGGGCGCTTGACGAACTGTCCAAGGCGCTGCAGCTCAGTAGCGACGGCGGCGCCCAGACCCGCGCGCAGATCACCACCATCATCAAGAACCTCAGTTCACTGTTCGAGGCCGCCGCCGCCAATGACGGCAAGCTGCGCGAATTCGCCGCGACCATCCACCAGCTCACCCAGATCCTGGCCGACGAGGACATCGGCGGCGGCAGCACCGGAAGAAAGCTCGACCAACTGATGCAGCGGGCCAATGAGCTGCTCGATGCCAACCGCGACAACATCAGCCAGGCCCTGCGCAACGGCAACACCCTGGCCAAGACGTTGGTCGACGAGCGGCGCGGTCTGGCCGAGACACTGGACGTCGCTCCGCTGCTGGCGGACAACGCCTACAACATGGTGGACCGCCAGAACGGTGCCGTGCGAGCGCACTTCCTCACCGACCGAATGATTTTCGACAGTCAGCTGACCAAAGAGATCTGCAATCTGATGGGTCTCCGGCAACTCGGCTGCAGCACCGGCACCGCGCAGGACTTCGGGCCCGACTTCGGGTTGACCTACGTGCTGGACGGTCTGGCAGCGATGGGCCAGCGATGAGCAGCGGCCGCGCCAAAGCAGCCGCTGCCCTCACCGCGGTGGGCATCGTCAGTTCCGGGTGCGCCACCAACGGCCTTGCCAGCCTGCCACTTCCGGCCCCGGGAATGGGTTCCGGCGGTTATCTGCTGACCGCGGTGTTCTCCAACGCGCTGAACCTGCCGATGAATGCGAAGGTGAAACTCGCCGGGGCCGATGTGGGCCAGGTCGAGTCGATGGTCGCGCGCAACTACACCGCGGTCACCACGCTGCGCATCCGCGATGGGGTGCTGCTGCCGAAAGGCAGCACCGCCGAATTACGCACCGCCACGCCGCTGGGCGATGTGTTCGTGTCCGTGCGGCCGCCGGCTGAACCCGACTCGGCCCTGCTGACCAACGGCGACGCCATCGGTCTGGAGTCGACCGCGGCGGCAGCGACCGTCGAGTCGGTGCTGAGCTCGGCCGCCATCCTGGTGAACGGTGGCGCGGTACGCAACTTCACCAACATCATCAACGGGTTCGGCAAAGCCACCGGTGACCAGGGCCACGCGTTCGGTGAGTTGATCCGCAAGTCCAACCAACTTCTGAGCACGATGGACGCCCGGTCCGGCCAGATCTCCAGTGCACTGACCGAAATGTCGAATCTCAGTGCGCAACTCGACGCCAAGAATCGGGAGCTGAGCGAACTGATGGCGGCAGCCAACCCGGCCATGAGCGCCCTGTCCGCGAACACGACCGACCTGACCAACCTGGTCGTGCGACTCGGCGACACCAGCCGGCTGTTGTCCAGGTTCCCGTCGCTGGGCGGAACCGACACCAGTGGCCGCAGCGTGATCCGCGACCTGAACACCATCGCCGCGGCTGCCAACGACGTCGCAGTCAGCCCCGACACCAGCTGGCTGGCGTTGAACCGGCTGTTGCCGGTGTTGATCAAATCGACTGCCGGAAGCGCGATTTCAGTGCATGTGGGTGTCGACCAGTTGGTGCTGGGAGCGATACCCGACATCGGCTTCCCAGGCGACCGCGGTCTGCACGGCCCGACCCGGTTCACCTGGAATGAGTTCGTCGGCACGCTGAAGTACACCCTGTTCCGGTTGCAGGAACGA
The DNA here is from genome assembly GCF_059813065.1 of Mycobacterium sp. NGS24. NCBI lineage: Bacteria > Bacillati > Actinomycetota > Actinomycetes > Mycobacteriales > Mycobacteriaceae > Mycobacterium > Mycobacterium sp. NGS24. The sequence continues at coordinate 27,539 of NZ_JCALDW010000021.1, read as the reverse complement.
GTAGTCGGGCGCGGGCCGGAGGCCGTGCAGGTACCGGTGGTCCCCGATCCGAACGTCCCGGGCGGATTGCTGGTCGGCCCCACGCCGGGCACGTCGCACGCCCCGCCCGCACCGGAGCTGCCCGGTCTGCTATCGCCAGGACCACAACCGTGATCGGCTCCGCGGCAGAGACTTTGGTGCGGCTGGTGCGTGCCGGCCACCGCAGACAGGTCTGGTTGTCGGTGGCCGGGCTGGTGCTGACCCTGGTAGTTGCGACCGCGTATCTGCTGATCGGTGCGCTGCGGGTGAAGCCGTTCGCGTCGTCTTACCGGGTCACCGTGCAGTTGCCGGAATCCGGTGGGCTGCTGCCGAATCAGGATGTCTCGCTGCGCGGGGTGCGGATCGGTCGCGTCGAGTCGTTGCAGCTCACCGACCAGGGTGTGAATGCGATCGCCAGCATCGACAGCACGGTGCGGGTCCCGGCGTCGGCGGTGGCGCACGTGTCGGCCCTGTCCCCCGCCGGTGAGCAGTACATCGACTTCCAGGCGGAGTCCGACGCCGGACCATACCTGCACGACGGCAGCTTGATCGGTCTCGGCCACGCCACCGTCCCGGTCAGTCTGGCGAAGCTGCTCGGTGATGCCGACGGCCTGCTGGCCCAAGCCGATCCACGCAAGATCGAGCTGATCAAGCGGGAACTCAGCATGAGTAAGGAGGGACCGGGCAAGCTCGCGGCCATCGTGGACGGTGGCACCTTCCTGCTTTCCACCCTCGATTCGGTGCTGCCGCAAACCACCAGTCTGCTCAAGACGAGCCGGGTGGTGTTGACCCTGGCCGCCGACAAGAACGCCGGACTGGCTGCCGCCACTGTGGGTCTCAACCGGACCCTGGCGGGGGTCGCCAGAATGCAGGGCGGGTACCGGCGGCTGACCGAGCAGACACCGCGGACGCTGTCGGCCATCGACAGCCTGTTCACCGACAACTCCGAGACCATGGTGCAGTTGCTGGGCAGCCTGGCCACCGCCGCGCAGTTGCTCTACCTGCGGGTGCCTGCGCTGAACGCGCTGTTTCCCGATTACCGCGGATCCGTGCTCGACGCGGTGGCCAGTGCCTTCCACGACCATGGCGTGTTCGCGACGGCCGAGCTGTATCCGCGGTACGCGTGCAACTACGGCAACCCGACGCATTCACCTTCGGCCGCAGACTATTTCGAACCATTCATGTACACCTACTGCCGCGACGACGACCCCGGGGTCGGTATCCGGGGAGCCAAGAATGCGCCGCGGCCGGCCGGCGACGACACCGCCGGCCCCCCGCCCGGTGCAGACCTGGGCCGGCGAACCGACCCGACGCCGCGGGGCCGCTACACGATTCCCACCCCATACGGCGGCCCGGCCCTACCGATCGAACCCCCGCACTAATCCCGACAGCACGAGGAGACACCGATGACCGCAATTACTGAGAAGACCATCACTCTCGAAAAGATCGCTGCTGCAACGGAAACAGTCGAGGATACCGACATCGACGATTCCGGGACCGAAGACACCGAGTTCGAAGACACCGCCGCGGAGGCGGAAGACGCAGACCAGGCAGACGAGGTAGCCGAGGACGAAGATGACGACAGAGCGCTGCTGAGCAAGAAGTCCAAGAAGAAGAAGAGGGATAAGACCCGCCGGCCGTGGGGCAGCTATCTGCGCCGCGGCATCATGCCGGTGTTGCTTGTTGCCTCCCTTGCAGTTTCGGGCTTCCTGGGGTGGCAGCAGTGGCAACAGCATCAGGCGCAGGTGGCCGGTGAGCAGGCCCAGCAGGCGGCGATCAAGTATGCCGGAGTGCTCACCAGCATCGACTCCAACAACGTCGACGAGAACTTCCGGCAGGTGCTCGACGGCTCGACCGGGGAATTCAAGGACATGTACACCCAGTCCAGCGTGCAGCTGCGGCAACTGCTGATCGACAACAAAGCCACCGCGCACGGGGTGGTGGTGGACTCGGCGATCGCGTCCCGATCCGCGGATAAAGTCGTGGTGTTGGTCTTCATCGACCAGACCGTGGCGAACATGGCGGTGCCCGACCCGCGCATCGACCGCAGCCGCATCAAGATGACGATGGAAAAAGTCGACGGTCGCTGGCGCGCCGCCAAAGTTCAACTGCTGTAGCCGAATCGGAGTGACAAGCTGTGATCAGAAGAATCGTCGCCGCAGCGATGCTGCTCGCGACCGCCGGCAGCTGTTCCGCCCTGCACGTGGCATCCGCGAATGCATCGGCGGAGTCGTTCTGCGGCGAGCTCGGCGGCGGTTGGGACGGGCAGTACTGTCACACCGCGGTCACCTCGGAGCGCAACGCCGTACGCGACATCAAGGTCGCGGTGCCCGTCGACCTCGTCGACAATCAGACGACCGGTCCGGTAATCCGCGACTACCTGCGCACCCTGGTCGGGAATTGGCGACGCGCCAACACAGCCATGGCCGCCGACAGTTATGGCGAGGAGAACTTTCAGGTCTTCCAACACGGCAATCTGCTCAGCACGGTGTTCCACGAGGACTATCACGCCGACGGGCCCAAGCCGAACAACGCCTATCGCACTTTCACCTTCGACATGGCCGGCGGTCGGCGCGTGCAGCTGGCGGACCTGACCAACGGTTCACTCGGCGCAATTGCGGGACCGGCCCAGCCGTTCATCGAGACCGCGCTCAATCAGGCTGCGCCGCCGCATGATCCGGGAACCTACCCATTCACCGTCGACCGGTGGACCCCGGACAAGGTGTACTCCGGTAGCTACCGCGCCTGGGCGTTGACCCCTGATGAATTGATTCTCTACATGCCCGACTATCCCGTCGGCCATGACGAGCCCATCAACTACTTACCCGGACTGCCGCAGTGGTACATGGATGGCGGCACGGTCGAGGCGCACATTCCGCTGGCCGCGCTCGGCGGCGTATTGCGGGCCTGAGGGTGGCAATCGGTCGCTAGGCGTTGGCGTTGCCGGCGCGCCACTGGTCCCACGGGATGTTCCAGTCGCCGAGGCCCTCGGTACCCGGCAAGATGCCGCCCACGGTGTTGATGACCTCGACGATGTCCCCACGCTTGCTGTGGTCGTAGAACCACACCGCGTTGCTGGGGCTCACATTCAGGCAGCCGTGGCTGGTGTTGGAGTGGCCCTGGGCGCCCACCGACCACGGCGCGGAGTGCACGAAGATTCCGCTGTACGAAATCTGGGTGGCCCAGTCCACGTCGGTGCGATATCCGTTGGGCGAGTTCACCGGAACGCCGTAGGTCGATGAGTCCATGATGATGTGCTTGAACCGGGCGCCGACGGTGTAGATGCCGTTGTTCGTCGGCGTGCTGTCCTTGCCCATCGAGGTCGGCATCGTCTTGACCACTTCACCGTTGATCTTCACCGTGATGGTCTTGGTGCTGTCATCGGCGGTCGCGATCATCTCGTCGCCGATGGTGAAGTGCATCTTGACGTTGTCCTCACCGAACATTCCCTCGCCGAGGTCGACCCCGTAGGTGTTGACAGCGACGTCGACGTTGGTGCCTGGCTTCCAGAAATGTTCTGGGCGCCAACGCACCTCGCGTCTGTTCAGCCAGTAGAAGGCACCCTCGACGGGCGGGTTGGTGGTGATTTTGATGGCTTTCTCGGCGGCGGCCCGGTCAGCGATGTTCTCGTCGAACCGGATCGCCACCGGCTGGCCGACGCCCACTGTCTCACCGTCACTGGGGACCACGTAGGGCATGGTCAGGTGCGCCGGGGAACTGGTCTGGAAAGTCATCTTCCGGTCGGCGACGCCACCAAGTCCGGTCGCTTTGGCATTGAGCGTGTAGCGCCGGTTGTAGCCGAGGTGTTCGCTGGTTTGCCAGTGCAGCCCATCCGGGCTGAGCTGTCCGGCGATCTGCCGGCCGTTCTCATTGATCAGCGTGACCGAAGCCAGCACCCCGTCGGCGACGGCGACAGTCACCGGCGCGTCCACGGTCACCCCTACGGCCCCGTCGGTGACCGATGCGGTGAGCTTGGGGACCAGCAGATCAGCGAAGGGTGTGCCCTTGTTCTCGATCACCTTGGCGGCGACCGGCCCGTTGCCGCCGCTGCCGCAGGCGACACCACACACAGCAACCAAGACCATGGCCAGAACCAGCCACGGTCGACGTCTGCGCAAAGGCGCCATCAAGTGACCTTTCAACTTCTGCTCGCTCACGATGGTCGCCGCTGACCTCGAATTCCCGCCGCATTTGCCTGGGTTCGGTCCCCAGCATCTTCCTGGATTGTTTCCAGTATTGTAGTGCCTCCCCGCCACCCACCGAGGCCGTCCGGAGGATTACCTTTGCTGGTGCTGTAGCTCACTGTGAGGGATTTCGCTCTGCGACGCAATGCCTGTTATTGTCGAGAGCCGGTCTCAGACCGAGCACGCGCCGTTAGCTCAGTTGGTAGAGCAGCTGACTCTTAATCAGCGGGTCCGGGGTTCGAAACCCTGACGGCGCACTGGTCAACGGGTTTTCCATGCCGCGACTGTACCCATCGGTGTACACATCCGCGCTCCTTCCGAGCTTTCGAGCGCGCCCCCCGCCCACTAGCTCGGCGGCCCAGGAGTCCCACAACTCACCGGCACCAATGCGAACGCATCTCTGGGCGGAGCACCGGCCGCCGCCCAACCCAGCACGGGAATGCGCCGAGGCCGCGAGCGCCTTCGGCACCGCCGGTTCTGACATAGTCAATGCTCACTCGGTGGCCGCCACTGCACGACACCTAACTCTCCCGGGCGACGGCTCCGGCTGTCGATCTGCTCGGCGTCAGCATTTGCGCCAGGTCGGTGGCGTCAGGAAGCGCGTTCCAATTCATCATTGCGGCGGCGGCTGTCCGAGTCCGTTGAGTGCGGTGGCAATACGGCCGAGGCCTGTCGCGTTGTCGGCGTCGATGTCCATGCCGTGGGTGTTGTCGGCGTTGTACATGGCTTGAGCCGAAGAGACTATGGCGTTGCCCGTTCCGACCAACCTGGTGATCGTGGACTCCATCTCGCGCTTCAGCGAATCTGCCAAAGCCACCAACTTCGGCCCCGTCACGAAGCCAGGATTCCCGCTGGCCGCAGGCTGCGCCGAGTCGAACAGCGGGACGAGTGCGGCGCGTGCGGTGGCTGCCTCGGTCTCGATGGTGCTTCCAGCGTTCTTGACTTCGGCGGGTGCGATTTGAACGAAGTCACCGCTCATTCGACATCCCCTCTGCGCCTACCCCGAAGCCGGACACAACGGTCCTCCGTCGCTGCCACTCACCGTATAACGATCAAGTTCGGAGGTTGCGTCGCTGTACCCGACGAGCAGGATGAATAACGTCACCAGCAGAACACCTAATACACCAAGCGTCGCAAGAACTTTCAGCCACCAGCGGTGCGCTCCGATTAGGACTAGCACTGACGCGGCAACCAGGCAGACCATGGTGGGGATAACAAATCCGATCGTTGCCCCACCCGTCGCGGTGAGGTTTGGCGCAGGTAGCCAGGGCATGGCGCAGTGATTGCTCTCCAGCTGATGCACCCAGGCGTCAACTCGCCATGCACCCACATACAGAGCCACCAATGAACCGGCAAGCAGTGTCGCGGCAGCAACGAACCACCACCTAGCCCGTTTCACAACAGCGAAATTGCTCATCGCGCTCCCGGCGGGCGAACGACGACCACGGTTTGAGGGTCCTGTTCCTGGAGCCTGATTGGCAACCGGTCTTCCAGGCTGTAGTTGACCGCGCCCGGAGTGTGCTGGGTGTAGAGGACGTCGCCGTTCGGAAGGACGCTCGACACTATTGCTGCATGGTGGCTGACTTCACCGTTGTGCGCGGCGGGGTCACTCCAGTTGAAATAGATGACATCGCCGGGACGAGCCTGCGAGACAGGAACCGGAGCCCCACCGCTATTCACCAGAAAGCTCCGTTGTTCGTCGGCGTTGTACCAGGACTTCGTATACCGGTACTGATCAGCATCGAAATTTCGATCGGTGAAGGGGATATGGACGCTGGGCACATTGGGTATCGGGTTGGCCCAATCCTCTTTACTCCAACGGCCTTCCACTTGTCGTAGACCACCTACCCGCAGCGATTCCGACACGAAGAATGCGCAGTTGTTAGGAAAACGGTCGAGACCCTCGTTCGGGGCGTTGGCGTACGCCCACCTTAAGGCCTCAATAGGGTTGTATCCCGTGCCGTGGTTGGTCAGCTGAGCTTTGACGTCGGCCGGTATGCCGGGCAGATCGAACAACTCCACGGGAGCGGCAAGACGAAGTTGTTGCTGCTGTTGCGGGGTTAGAGCCGCCCACCACTTCCCGACCTCCTCCGGGGGGAGGCCATCTGGGAGCTGATCGCGCATCTCTTCAACAGCGTTGCGCACAGCCGTGCTCTGCGCGTTCTGCGCTTGCTCCACGGTGATGTCGTCGGGGTTGAGGCTCACCGCGCTCAAGGCATCGGCACAGAGCTGGTCCGCCTGTGTGGCGGCTTCCACTGCGTCGGCAATCCGTTGCTGATATCTCAGCGCGGTCATGAGATCGCTGACCGGGTCGACACTGGCTTTAGGTGTACCGACTCTACCGTCGTCACTCACCGAGAAACCCTTGCCTGTGGCTTCGGCGACTGCAGCATTCAGCTCGCGCTGGGCGATTTCCACCGCGTCCTGCAAGGTGTCGAGCGGGGTGGTCGCTCCGCGCGCCAGGATGCCCATGTTGGCTGTTCGTCCGGCGAGCTGGACCAGCACGTTGCGTGCCAGGGTGCCGGTGTGGTCGGGCCAGTGTTCTTCAAGCGGCTTGGCACCGTTGGCGTGGATGTGCTCGCGGTACGCTCGGACTGCTTGGCCACTGCCAGGAGGTCATCGGCGGCTGTTTGCCACAGCCCGGGCTGCGCGTCGCGCAACTGCGCGAAGGTGACCACGACCCTCCCCCACGTCGATTGGTCCGGCCGGAACGGTAACAGGATATGTGGGTGCCGGGCTGAGCCGTGAAGAGTTGCGCGAAGGGGATGCGCACTTGACTGACCAAGTTGCGATCTACCTCAGTCGGTCGATGGTGGCGTGCAGGGGGTCCAGCACGCCATCGTTGAGGCCGTGTGTACGGTCGTAGTCGGAGATCGCGTCGGCCAGGCGGTCGAGCCGGTCGTTGAACGCCGCACCGCACACTTCAGAGATCGCATCTGCGAGTTCGTCCGCCGGGACACGAGACACTCGGTCGTCTAGCCACACCTCGGCGCGCGGCCCCGGGTATCGACCCTGACCTCCACCAGACCGCCCTCTGACTTGGCCTCACCAACCACGCCGTCCAGCAAATTAGCCAAGTCGTCGAGGCCGGCAGAGTCGTCGCTAACCCCTACCATTTTGGCTCCCCCGGTGTCACTGACATTTGTAGAGTACGGAAGCCTGTCGAAGAGTAGACAAGCTTCATGCGGGCGAAAACCGGAACACGTGGCGGTCCTGACGTACTGCGAAATTCGGTGATGCGCGCAGACTGCCAAGTGGTGTCAGTATCCGACAGCAGCAACTCCGTACTGCGCCTGCGCACTGGTATACCCGTCGATGCTCACCAACTGATCGATAAGTCCGCTGCGGGAAAAGGAGGTGACGCTGAGGTACTGCTTCGCCGCTTTCGCGGCTTGTTGATTCCAGTCGACAGAGAGGCTGTTTACCGCGTATGAGGCATCTTCCGTTGAATAGCCGTCAATGCTTACGAGCTGGTCGATGAGTCCGGTTCGCGAGAATGGGGCGACATTGAGATACTGCTGCGCTGCGCGTAGAGCGTTTTGCTGGCCCATCGGACTCTGAGGTAGCTGACCTACCGGACTGGCGGGCACTTCATATCCCATGGGTGCTGCCTGCGCCTCGCCCTCGGAGACACCGCCGAGTACCAGAAGAACGCTGCTCACAGCAACTGTATGGGTCAGGACATTTTTGACTGTTCGTCATCGGGACATGGTTGACGTGCAACCTGGGCCTGCGACGGTCTCGCGGTGGTCAATCCAGAGGTTCCTGAATCGGATTCCGACGTTGCGGCACGTGTCACGGTCGAGATCCGTCTACGCGCTGTCAGCGAGGTCAATGACGGCGCACCTGTCAGCGAGGTCGCCGAACGCTACGGCGTCACCCGGCAGACGGTCACGGCGTGGCGCAAGCGCTACGTGACCGGAGGTCTAGACGCCCTGGCCGATCAGTCGCGTCGCCCGCATTCCAGCCCCGGCCGTATCGCTGCTGATGTCGAAGCGTTGATCTGCGAGATGCGCCGCCACCACCGACGCTGGGGCGCCCGTCGAATCGCCTACGAACTGACACTCGAAATTGGTGGCCAGGCTCCGTCTCGCTCCACGACCCACCGCGTACTTGTGCGCAACGGTTTAGGGAATAGCCAAGAGCAACAACATAAACGAGTCTACAAACGATGGGCACGGGAAGCGCCAATGCACCTGTGGCAACTCGATATCGTTGGCGGGGTGTTCCTGGCCAACGGGCGCGAACACAAGATGCTCACCGCCATCGACGATCATTCCCGCTTCGTTGTCGCCGCCACGGTGTTGCCGGTCCCGTCAGGTCCTGCGGTGTGCGATGCGTTCCTGGCCGCGATGGCCTGCTGGGGTGTGCCGTTTGAGGTGCTCACCGACAACGGCAAACAGTTCACTGGCAAGTTCACCCGGCCGCTACCGGTGGAGGTCCTCTTCGAGCGGATCTGCCGCGAGAACGGCATCACCGCCCGACTGACCAAACGCCGATCCCCGACCACGACCGGCAAGGTGGAGCGGTTCCATCGAACCTTGCGACGCGAACTGCTCGACGAGACAGGGGCATTCGAGTCTATGCAGGCCGCCCAGGCAGCGATCGACGAATGGGTACACGCCTACAACACGGTGCGCCCTCACCAATCGCTGGACATGGCCACCCCGGCGAGCCTGTTCCGCAGCCGAGCCACCGAACCTGTTGCGCACCCTGGTGCCGACACCGCCGCCCTCGACGACGAGCCCACCGCTTCCCTTCCGCTGAGGTCAGCCTCGAACAACGGCAGTGGGACCCAGCCCATCGAAATGGAAGCTCGCGTACCACCGTCGGGGGTGGTCGTGATCGCGGGCTTACAACAGCTCTGGGTGGGCAAGAACTACGCCGGATTAACGGTGACATTGTGGATCCACCTGTCTAGCATCCACATCCTGCTCGCCAATGAGGTCATCAAGACCGTGCCGTCGCGAGTGACGAACGCCGATCTCGAACGCCTCTCGCAGCGTGGAGTCCGGACCGGGCGCCCTGACCCTGCAGGCCAAGCACCGAGCACCCGCGGGACCGCTGCAGGATCGAGACCGATCGAGATAGAGCGCACCGCCAGCCGCGACGGCATCGTCGTTGTCGGAGGCCACCAACTCGCACTCGGCGCGGGCATCGCCGGAACCAGGGTCACATTGCGACTCGACGTCGGCCTCATCCACGCCACGGCCGGCAACATGCTGCTGAAGACTCTGCCGAACCCGTTACCGTTCAACGAGATTGAGCTGATGAAGGATGCCCGACCCGCGACGTCGGCACTGCCGCCACCGCCACCAGCAGGACCCCAGAGCGTGCAGCGGCGAGTTCCCAAAGACGGCGTCGTGATGGTTGCCGGCCAGCGACTGCGAGTCGGACGAACACACGCCGGAACCATTGTCACCATCGTGATCGAAGACCATCACTTCCGCGTGCTCGACGGCATCAAAGAGCTCTCACTACACGCGCGGACATCCACCACACCCATCCGCAACTTCAACGCTCACCGCCCCCGGAAACGGTAACCATGTCCCGACAACGATGCGTCACCCATGTCCTGAGACCACACAGGTCAGTGTTAAGCGGCATCGGTTGGAATCGCGTCAACGACACGCTCGGCCCCGTGCTGCGTGACACGGACGGACGCGTCTTTACGATGGATACATTGCCGGAGATGTTGACCGTCTCACCGTTTCCGCAACTGCGCGGCCTGTTGTCTCACTCAGACTGACGTAAGCGTCTGCTCGAACCCCGTAGTCATCGGCGAGTGCCGAGGGCTTACTTGACCTAGGAGAACGCCGCACTATCCGTGGCGCAATCAAAGCTCGAATATCATTGCGGCGGTGGCTTTCCGAGTCCGTTCAATGCGGTGGCGACACGGCTGAGGCCGGTCGCGTTGTCGGCGTCGATGTTCATCCCGAAAGTGTTGTCGGCGTTGTACATGGCTTGCGCCGAGGAAACTATGGCGTTGCCAGTTCCGGCCAACCTGGTGATCGTGGACTCCATCTCGCGCTTCAGCGAGTCCGCCAAAGCGACCAATTTAGGCCCAGTGACGAAGCCCGGATTCCCGCTGGCCGCAGGTTGCGCCGAGTCGAACAGCGGAACCAGCGCGGCGCGTGCCGTGGCTGCCTCGGTCTCGATGGTGCTTCCAGCGTTCTTGACCTCGGTGGGTGCGATTTGAACGAAGTCACCGCTCACTTGTAAATCCTCTCGGCATCAACCAACCAGATATTGGCACGGCAACGTGTCTCCGGTCGAGTCGTTCACGAAGATGAGCAGCACGACAAGCCAAAGTCCCAATATCAAGACGACTGCGATGACAACTGCGGCAATGACTTTGGTCCACCATCGATGACGACCGATCAGTACAAGTATTAGGCCGATGAGTAAGAAAACCATCGCGATGACGACGAGGCTGAAGCCTGCCTGCCCGAGCATGTCCGTGTCGGGGTGCGACGGCAGTGGTGGCATGCAGTTTCGTCGCAAGACCTCGCGTTCCCACACGTGATTGCGCCACGAACCAATACCCAACGGCACTGCGGCAACGCAGAACAAGATTGCAGATACGACGAACAACCACCGAGACTTCCGGACCCATAGCGTGCCGATGAGGGTCATCACCGGGTCCCCTGCGGCCGAACTATCGTCACACTCTGGTTTCCTTGCTCCTGTAGCCGCATCGGCATCCGGTCCTGAAGACTGTAGTCAACAGCGCCGGGCGTGTGCTGGGTGTAAAGCACGTCACCATTAGGCAGTACAGCGGACACTATCGCCGCGTGATGACTTAGCTCACCTTGGTGAAAAGCGCAGTCAGCGTAGTTAAAGTAAGCGACGTCCCCCGGACGAGCAGCCGACTCAGGTACCGCCGACCCACCAGTATTGAGAAGGAAAAGCCGTTGTTCGTCAGCGTTGTACCAGGACTTGGTGTAGCGAACCGAATCCGCATCCGTACCATGTAGTTCGGGAACCCACGGCGGCACTGCGGGGACATCGGGCACCGAATCGAGCCAGTCGCGCTTTGCCCATTGACCTTCCCTCTCAGGCAATCCGCCACGGCGCAGCGACACCATGACGTTAAAAAGCACCGGGAACGAACCACAGTTTTTCTTCGTGGAGAACCAGAAGCTGTTCGATGGCGACGGCAAGCAGTTCGCGGCCGACTCGATGGCGGCAATCGAGTTGAACAGCGGCGCGAACGGAGAGAGCACGTCGATGCTGGTCAACATGAATCCCGGATTCACAATCACCGCCCAGGTGCCCTTCGACGTCCCCCCGGGCACCAAGGCCACTGTTATCGAACTTCACGATTCGGCGTTCAGCGGCGGGGTAAAGGTCAAACTCAGCTGAGCAGGATTTATTCGAGTTTCCGCGCTCGGCGCGGGTTTGGGTTGGTCGACGTGGATGTAGCCGCAGTGCCCGGCGGCAAATAAGAGCAGGTGATTTGCATGCTCTCATCTTTGGGGTCACCGAGTTCTTAGAGCAGCGTGGTGGCGATGTGACGGATGGTATGTATCCACTTGGCCGAGGCCTGCCGCCGCGAGCACAGTACGTCTTTCAGGGCGTCGTCGATCTTCGACAGCGACACCCAACCCGGTTTGCGCATCGGAACCATCGGGAGTCGCCAGCGGTCGACCGACGCAGTAACGCATTCCTGCCGCATCTTCTTTGGCAATGTAAGCGATAAATACGGAGTGCAGATCTTGGGCAATACGGTCCGGCTCGCTTTGTCGAAAGCGATCATGCACCGGACGACGGCAAGCGGGGAAGGCGCTCTCAATCAGCGGGTCCGGGGTTCGAAACCCTGACGGCGCACCACCACAAGCGTGTTTGTCTACCGGCTTACCCAACGCCCGGCAGCACCAACTCCGGCTCGACCGGAACCCTGCCCGCAGTCATCACCCAGCGAAGGCTCCCAACCAGGACGTGCCCGGACATGCGCGTCACGGTGGATTCCAGCACCGGGGCGTACGGCAACCACAACGGGCGCCGCGCCCACGTCGGCAGCATCGCGACCGCCACCGCGGCCAGCACGCCGTACACCGGTCGGGCCGGCAGGGCCAGCGGTGGAGTCAGCAGCAAAAAGCGCGCGGCATCCCGGGCCGCTGGCGTGGCGCGCAATTCGGGTCGGTAAGCCTCAATGCGCTCATGCAACTCGCGTTCGGTCTCCGGCGGCGTCGGCACGCCCAGTGCCCTTGCCACCACGGCCATATCGGCGACGTACCCGTCCCGGCCGGATTGGTCGAGCGGCGCTGCGCCATACAGTTGATGGGCGAGCAGGAAGCTATCCACCTCGGCGATGTGCACCCACTCCAGTAGGTGCGGGTCCGACGCGTGATACGGCCGTCCATCAACGGTGACACCACGCACGTAAGTGTGGATGCGCCGGACCTGGTCGACGGCATGCTGGGCGTCGGCAGCGCAACCGAACGTCGTCGTCGCCAGGAAGGTGCTGGTGCGCTGCAACCGCCCCCAGGGGTCACCTCGATAGTCGGAGTGGTCGGCAACGCCGGCCATTGCCAGCGGATGCAGCGACTGCAGTAGCAGGGCCCGCAACCCGCCGACGAACATCGACGCGTCCGCGTGGACGCGCCGGATGGGCCGGTCCTCGCCGAACCACCGTTCGCCCGGGGTGTGGTGGATGCGCTCACGGTTGGTCGGCCCCTGCGGTCCGGCCACCATGGCGAACAATCTGCTTTCCAGGTCGCGCCTGACCGCGCTGACCGCTGACGACAGAGTCATCTCTTCACCGTACGAGCTGACTGTTGGGCGGCGCTCTTGAAGATGATGTCGACGGCGGCTTCGATGATCTCGTCGTTGGGCACTGTGCCGTACATCAGCGACGGGCACGCGACGACCCCGGTGAGCATCGACACGGCAGCGTCCAGCGCCGCTCCGGAGAAAACCTCTCCGAGCATGGCGTACATCTGGTGCTGGCCGTCGGTGTTGACCTTGTCCCGGACCCGCCTCATCTGCTCCTCAGAGGCCCATTGCGCCATGCTGGCGAGCACCCGGTCGAGCCGCAGTTCGAGAATCCCGGAACGAAATACCTTGAGTTCCTCGACGACATCCGCGCGCAGGTCACCGGTGCGTTCGTGATGGGGCATCTCGCCGAGCGATTCGATCGCCGTGATGATCAGGTCGATGCGGGTGGGCCAGTGGGTGTACACGGTGGTCTTGGAGTAGCCGGCGATCTCGGCGACCCGCGCATGGGTGATCGCCTCGGACCCGTCCCCGGTGAGAATTTTCAGGGTGGCACGGGCGACGTCCGCGCGGGTGCGGGCCACCCGCGCGTCTTCAACGCCGGACTCGTCGTTAGCCGAGACGGGGGTCATATTCGCCGCGCCACCTAGTTTGCATCGGCCCTTCCTTTGCGGGCGCCGCCAGAGAGAACTCGTTCGGCCCAGAAGTCTACTGGGCGGCTCGTCGACCCTCTGTAAGTCCGACTCAGTAGTGAACCCATCTATCAGTAGACACTTTTCTGTTCACTATTGTACGTTTAGATCAGTATTGAACGGGTGATCCATCACACTGACATCCACGCAATGGAGGGAAACCCATGTCAGCTGTCTTGTTCGGGTCCATCAGCACTCTCGCCGACACGTCGGAATTACAGCGGCAAGCCTTCAACGAGGCGTTTGCAGCCTCCGGACTCGACTGGGAGTGGTCACGCGAGGACTACATCTCGATGTTGGCTTCCAACGGTGGGGCACAACGGATTCAGGATTACGCAGAGTCCCGCGGTGAGGACGTCGACGCCGCGGCGGTACACGCGCGCAAGTCCGGCATTTTCCAACGGCTTCTCGGCGACTCGACTGTGCCGCTGCGTCCCGGTGTGGCTGCCGTCGTTGCCGAGGCCAAGGAACACCATCACAAACTTGGCTTCATCACCACCACCTCACCGGACAACGTCGCCGCGCTGTTGACAGCTCTACAGCCGCAGATCAGTGCGGACACTTTCGATCTCATCGTGGACAAGGAGTCCGTGACAGCACCGAAACCCGATGCCGCGGCGTACGAATTCGCCCTCGAACGACTCGGCGAGCACGCTGACAGCGTGGTGGCGATTGAAGACAACGTCGGAGGAGTCGCCGCCGCGACTGCCGCCGGCATCACCTGCGTCGCCTTCCCGAACCGGAACACCAGCGGTGGCGACTTCAGCGCCGCCACGGAGACCGTCGAATCTCTGGACGCCGCAGCCGTTCTCGGCCTGGTGACCCGCTGAGTCCAGCCCTGACCTATCCGAGGAACACGCAATGAGCAATCTTCAGGCCCGAGTGACCACGAGTGACAGGGCGTTTCACGTCGAAGGGTACGAAAAGATCGAGTACGACCTGCTATACGTCGACGGCGTCTTCGGCCGCGACAACACACTGCTGGCGGACAGTTACCGTCCGTACGGCCGGACGCTGATGGTGATCGACGAGACCGTGTATCAGCTCTACGCCGACTCGATACACGACTACTTCGAGCAGCACGAGATCGAGCTGACCGTGGTCCCGGTCCAGATTCGGGAGACGGCCAAGTCACTGGAGACTTACGAGCGGATTGTGAGCGAGTTCAATGCTTTCGGGCTGGTCCGCACCGAACCTGTGCTCGTCGTGGGCGGCGGATTGACCACCGACGTGGCGGGGTTCGCCTGCGCGAGTTACCGGCGCAACACCCCGTACATCCGGATTCCAACCACCCTGATCGGCCTGATCGACGCGAGCGTGTCCATCAAGGTCGCGGTGAATCACGGCAAACACAAGAACCGCTTGGGTGCCTACCACGCTTCGCAGCAGGTCCTGTTGGACTTCTCGTTTTTGAAGACGCTTCCTGAGGATCAGGTGCGCAACGGGATGGCCGAACTGATCAAGATCGCCGTCGTCGGCAACGCCGAGATCTTCGAACTGCTCGAAGCGCACGGCGCCGATCTCCTGCGCACGAGATTCGGCCATCTGCACGGCAACTCGGAGTTGCGTTCCGTGGGTGACCATCTCACCTACCTCGCGATCGCCACCATGCTCGACCTGGAAGCGCCCAACCTGCACGAGATCGACTTGGATCGGGTGATTGCGTTCGGGCACACGTGGAGTCCGACACTGGAGCTCACCCCGCCCATCCCGTTCTTCCACGGTCACGCGATCAACATCGACATGGCGTTGTCAACCACGCTGGCCGAGCAGCGGGGTTATCTCTCAGTCGCCGACCGCGATCGCGTGCTGGGGGTGATGAGCGCACTGGGACTGGCTTTGGACAGTGAACATTTGACCGAACAACTGCTTGCCGAGGCGACGGCAGCCATCCTTCGAACCCGCGACGGCCTGCTTCGTGCGGCGGTACCCGACCCGCTAGGTCGATGCACGTTCCTCAACGATGTCAGTGCCACCGAACTGGCCGATACGTTGTTGCTGCACAAGAAGATCTGCCTGGAATTTCCCCGCGCTGGTGACGGCGTAAATGTCTTCTCCGCACCGGAGGTGGTGGGGCAGTGACGGCAACGTTGGAGATCGAGCGGCCGGCAGCGGTTCGCGAGCCGGCACGCAGGGACGCCAACGTCGGCCGAACTGTTGCCACGTTGCTCGCCCTGTTGGTCACGCTGCCGATCGACCTCGCCGTGGTAGCGCTGACACTGCTGAGCCGGCGGCGGCCACCCCAAACGCCGGTCGCCCCGCAAGCCCGTCGCACCATCTTGCTCAACGGCGGCAAAATGACCAAGGCCCTGCAGTTGGCCAGGTCCTTTCACCTGGCCGGGCACCGGGTGATCCTGGTCGAATCTGCCAAGTACCGCCTGACCGGACACCGGTTCTCCCGCGCCGTCGACGAGTTCTACTGCGTGCCCGAGCCGACGGCTCCCGACTACGCCTCGGCACTGCTGCGTATCGCCCAGTATGAGAACGTCGACGTATTCGTCCCGGTGTCCAGCCCGGCGGGCAGCGTCCCCGATGCCTGGGTGGGAGCACTGCTCGACGGCACCTGCAACACTCTTCATGTCGATCCCGGAACGGTTCGACTGCTCGATGACAAGGCCGAATTCGCGGCTGCTGCAGCATCACTGGGCCTTCGCGTACCCGACTCCCACCGGATCACCAGCGCTGCGCAGGTCGCGGACTTCGAATTTCCACCCGACCGCGACTACATCCTGAAGCGAATTGCCTACGACCCGGTAGGCCGCATCAACCTCGCCCGCCTGTCGGCCCGCACACCTGAGCGCAACGCCGCCTTGGCGCGGTCCCTCCCGATCTCGGCGGACGACCCCTGGATCTTGCAGGAGTTCGTCGACGGGCGCGAATACTGCACCCACGGCACCGTGCACGACGGCTGGCTGCAAGTCTACGGGTGCTGCGAATCCTCGGCGGCCCAACTGAACTACCGGCATGTGGACAAGCCCGAAATACAGTACTGGGTAGAGACATTCGTGGGGAGTCTCGGCCTGACCGGGCAGGTGGCCTTCGACTTCATCGAAGGTCGGGACGGGCACACCTACGCCATCGAGTGCAATCCACGGACCCATTCCGCGATCACCATGTTCCACGATCACCCGGCATTGGCCGCCGCCTATCTCGACGACGAACACCCGCTGATCACGCCGGACCGCGGTGCTCGCCCCACCTACTGGATCTACCACGAGTTCTGGCGTCTACTCACCCAACCCGGACGGTGCCGCAGACTCCGGACCATGCTGGGCGGTAAGGACGCGATCTTCACCCGGTGGGATCCGTTGCCGTACCTCATGGTGCACCACCTGCAGATTCCGGCACTGCTGTGGGACAACCTGCGCAGCCGAAAAGGCTGGAGCCGCATCGATTTCAATATCGGCAAGCTCGTCGAGGACGGCGGCGACTGAATGGCCGTCTCAGCACGCGTGTCGGTGTTGCACCTCGTCGGGTCGGCCCTTGACGACTTCCATGCCGAGTTGTCCTGCCTGTATGCGCGCGCTTGTCTGGGTGCGCTCGCCGATCCGGACCGCTACGACATGCATGTGGCGTACGTGTCACCGGGTGGGACGTGGCGATTCCCGAAAGACCTCAGCACCGAAGCACTGAAATCAGCTGCGCCGATGACGGTATGGGATGCAGTCGAGCACCTGCGCTGCCTGAAGGTGGATGTCGCCGTGCCGCAGATGTTCTGCATCTGCGGGATGACCTCCTACCGCCGCCTGCTGGGTGTGCTGGGCATCCCGTACATCGGCAACCGACCGGAAGTGATGGCGGTTGCTGCCGACAAAACCATGGCACGCGACATCGTGGCCGCGGCAGGCGTCGCTGTCCCGGCGGGCCAGGTGGTGCGAGATGGTGATCGTCGATTGAGGCTGCGGCCGCCGGTCGTCGTCAAGCCGGTGAACGCAGACAACTCGGTGGGCGTATCGCTGGTGCGCAGGCCGATGGATCTTGGCGCGGCGATCGACGCGGCGCTCGGGCACAGCGCAGCCGCCCTCGTCGAGTCTTATATCGAGCTGGGACGAGAAGTACGGTGCGGCATCGTCGTTCGCCGCGGCAAGCTCGTGTGCCTGCCGCTGGAAGAGTACGCCGTGGACGCCACGACCAAACCGATCCGGCACCGCGATGACAAACTGCGCCGCACCAACGCCGGCGAACTGTACCTCGCCGCAAAGGAACCCAGCCGGGCCTGGATCGTCGCCCGCGATGATCCGATCACCGAGGTCGTATGGGAGGCAGCCCGGCAGTGCCACCGGGCTTTGGGCTGTCGCCACTACAGCCTGTTCGACTTTCGCATCGACCCCACCGGTAAGCCCTGGTTCCTCGAAGCCGGTCCGTATTGCTCGTTCGCCCCGTCCAGCGTAATTGCGGTGATGGCTGCAGCATCAGGGGTGGACGTCACCGAACTGTTCGCCGACCAGCTTCGCGAACTCGGCCTCGAAGGGGGGCCATGCTCGCGCACACCGCACTGACGCCGCTGGGGGCGCGGGTGCCCGACATGCGGGTCGACGGTTTGGGTGGCCGCGACGTTCGCCAGCTCCGCCGGTTGCTGGCCCGGCACGGGGTGCTCGTCCTCCCCGGGCAGGTCATCGGTGACGCGGCTTTCCTGCGGTTCTTGCGCAGCTTCGGTGAGACCGTGTTCACGGTCGGCGAGACTCCGGTGCCGGGATTCCCAGACCTGAATATCGTGAGCAATGTGGGTCGCAGCAGGCCGCCACGCTCGACGTTTCACACCGACACCAGCTACGTGCGAAATCCCCCGTCCTACACCGCCTTACGGGCGGTGCGCGTGCCGGAACACGGTGGGCACACCTTGTTCACCGATCAGTACGCGGCGTACGCGACGCTGCCACCGGAGGTGCGCCACCGACTCACCGGGTGCACCATCACCCACGTCGTGACGGGTCTGGAGCCAGGCCCGGAGCAAGAGACGCAGGCGAAGCATCCGGTATTCCTGCGGCACCCGCTGTCCGGGCGGACCGCGCTGTATCTCTCGGCGCCGCAGCGCTGCGCCGCGGTCAGTGGGATGTCGCCGCGGCAGGGAGCCGAAACGGTCGACTTCCTGTTCCGCCACTCGACGCGGGACGACAACGTCTACCGCCACGAGTGGTCACAAGGCGACGTCGTGATGTGGGACAACCGATGTGTACTGCACCGTGCCGATCACCGCGGAGTGGTCGGCGGCCGCGTGATGCATCGTGGCATGGTCGTCGATCGGGAGCCGTTGACCGTCGAGCGATCGGATTGGTGACATGGAAGAAACCGAAATACTCGTCATCGGCGCTGGTTTGGCCGGTTTGCGCTGTGCCGATGTGCTCGCCGCGGCCGGTCGCGAGGTGCTGGTCTGGGAAGCGTCGGACGCCATCGGCGGTCGCATCCGGACCGATGTCATCAACGGGTTCCGTTGTGACCGAGGCTTTCAGGTCCTCAACCCCGCCTACCCCGAGTTGCGTCACACCGTGGATTTGGCGCAGCTGCGTCTGCAACCTTTCGGGGCCGGCGTGATCGCGCGCCGCGATGAGGGCTCCGCGGTCTGGGTACACCCGATCCGTGACCCGAAGCGGGTGTTGACAATGCTGTCCTCAGGTGGGGTAAGGGCACGCGATGTGATCGCGCTGGCGCGGTGGGCGTCCCCAGCGCTACGACCGAAAAAGCTGACGGCACCGCAGCATTGGGATGTCAATGTGAGCGAAGCGCTGGATCGGGCCGGTGTGAGCGGCGACGTGCGCCGGGTGGTGGATCGTTTTCTGGCCGGGGTGTTGCTCGAAGAGTCCGGGGCCAGTTCGAATGCGTTCACGCTGTTGTTGGCCCGCATGTTCGCGTTGGGCTTGCCGGCGTTGCCGGCCGACGGTATGCAGGCTTTGCCAAGTCAGCTCGCCGATCGACTCGGCAAACGAATTGCGCTGCAGCACCGGGCTATTCGGGTGGTGTCGGACACCCACGGGTCTCACGTCCAGGGCGACGCGGGCAGCGTCCGCGCCCAGCACGTGGTAGTCGCCACCGACGCTGTCGCGGCAACGCCCCTGACCGGCGAAGCGGCACCCCAGATGCACGGGGTGGTGACCGATTGGTGGGCGAGCGACCAGTCGGTACCGGGTCCCCCGATGCTGCGGGTGGATGCCCGCCGAGGGCGCGGACCGGTGCTGAACACGGCGGTGATCAGTGCCGCCGCACCGACTTACGCGCCACCGGGTCAGCACCTGATCGCGGCCTCTGCGTTGGTGCGCGATGGCACCGTCCCCGACGAACATACGATGCGTCAACATGCCGCAGACATCCTGCAGACCGACCATCGCGATTGGGTGCCGGTGACCCGGCACGTCATTCCTGGCGCACTGCCTGCACAGCACCCGCCGCTGCGGGTGCGGCGGCCGATCCGCACTCCGGCAGGGACGTGGCTATGCGGCGATCACCGTGATACCGCTTCGATTCAGGGTGCGCTGGTCAGCGGTCGTCGCACCGGCGAGGCGATTCTGCAGGCCATCGGGGCCAACACCGGCTGACCGCTGCCACCTTCGCGGTGTGCGCGGGGGTTACTTCGACTCGCAGGCGAAGCCGTCGTTATCGCGGTCCAACGGGGGCCGGTAGGCGGGATCGCCCCTCGGGATGTTGTAGCGGCCACCGGCGGCAGCCCCTCGCAGTTGGCATACGGCGCATCGGGCTGCGCAGCAGGTGCGATAGCCGTCCCGTAACCCAGGACACCAACAGTTGCGGCCACCGCAGCACCGAGCATACGAACTGTCGTCTCAACACCCTCCCTGTGTTGATTGGCGAGATTACGACACCGCGACCGACGGCGGGCGGAAGTCGAGAAAGTGCGAACTCCCCGCGAACGGGTTTGGGGCGGGTCCACCTCCGAACTGACCGCGCTTCAGCCGGCGGGACTCACAATCCGCCGAGCGGCCTCCACCACGTCGGCCCGTCGGGCCGCAATCACTTCGGAATCGACCGTTCGCGCATCGGGGTGCGGCGACTGCGCCCAGGCCAGGCCCACCCCGAACAACAGCACCAGCAATTCCATCGGCTGCCAGCATGCGTCCACGTAGCCGGCGGCTTGGGCTGCTTCGATGGCGCGGATGTGACGGGCCGGCATGGAGTCCCACTCGTCGGCGGGGGGCGGGTCGAGCGCCAGCCCTTCCAGGTTCGCCCAGGTGATCATGCGCAGATGCTCGGGCCGCTGACAAGCCAAATCGTAGATTTCGCCGACGAATTCGGGCACCGCCTCCGGATTCAGCGTGGTGGCGGCGAAGAATTCCTCGCTGTCGGCGGCGACCACGCTGCGAAACAACGTTTCCTTGTCCCGGAAGTGCGCGTACAGCCGCTCCTTACTGGCGGTCGCCGCTCGGGCGATCCGGTCGATGCGGGCGCCGGCCAGGCCGTACTGGGCGAACTCGGAGCGCGCGGCACCGAGAATCGTGTCGCGAAGCTCGGACCGGGTGCGCACGATCCGATGATATCCCATACGAACTAGTTCGTTCGGTATAGTGGTCGGCATGACACCCTTCCCCCCGCCGCGAACAAAAGACGTCGACAGCCGGCCGATCGACATCGATGCGGTGATGAACCATCCGCGCCGCGTAGAGATTCTGCGTGGTGCATTGGAGCGCGTGCACGACGGCATCGCACCGGTGATCGACGCGACCCGGCCGTACGTGAGTGGTTTGAACACGTTGCCGGCCGACGGTCGATTCCTGTTGGTGGGCAATCATACTCAGTTCATCGGTGGCGAGGTGTTGCTGATTCCGCACTTCGTGCGACGCGCGATCGGCACCCGGGTCCGGCCGCTGGCCGACCGCCGTTTCGCCCAGCAGCCCGGGTTCGGCCACGACGTGATGACCGCCTACGGCGGAGTGGTCGGCGACCCGGAGACCGCACGGGAACTGATGCGCCACAACGAGACCATCCTGGTGTTCCCCGGCGGCGGACGCGAGATCGCCAAATTCAAAGGCGAGGAATACCAACTGAATTGGCGTGGCCGGGCCGGCTTCGCCCGCATCGCGGTAGAGAACGACTATCCGATCGTTCCGGTCGGGTTGGTCGGCGGTGACGACGTCTACAAGAGCCTGGTCACCCGCGACAGCCTGTTGGGTCGGCTCAGCCGGGCGGTCAGCACCAGGATGTCCGGCGATGCCGATATGGCGATGCCGCTGCTGCGCGGCGTTGGGCCCACCTTCATCCCTCGTCCGCAACGGATGTATCTGCAATTCGGTGAGCCGATCTGCACGACGAAACCAGCGCGCATGTCTACCGAGAAGTGGGTTGAGTCGGTGCGGGCGGACACCCAGCAGTCCCTGGAAGCGATACTGGACCGGCTGTTGGAGATCCGTACCGGTGACCCGTTCCGGGAGCTGAACCCGCTGGCGTGGACACGGGCAGCCACGGCGGCCTGAAGCGACTACTCAGCGGCGTCGAACTCGACCGGAAGCGCTGCCGGACCGGTGATTCCGACGATCGGCTGCCACGTAACCGGTCCGTAGCGACGAAGATTGCGCATCCGGGCGGCCATCACCCGCAGCGCCTCGGCGAGTTCGCGCCGGGCGAGGTTCGAGCAGTCACCGCCAGGTTGGGCTGCTCGGCGAGGAGCTGCCACTGCCCGGGATGGTCGCAGAAGACCTCCACCGTCGCGGCCAGTTGGTTGCGGGTGGTGTCGGTGCCCGCCATCAGAATGCCGGTCGCGAGCATCCGCAGCTCCTCGATGCTCAGCCGGTCGCCGTCGTCCTCGGCGCGGATCGAGTCCGAAATCAGGTCATCGGTCAGTGAGTGGCGCCGGTCAGCCACCATGGCATCGATGTAGGCGTCGAGTTCGGCCCAGGCGGTCAGGATGTCGCGTTCGTACTCTCTGACATTCCAGGTGAACAGCTTGAAGAAGTCGTCGGCCCAGGCCGAGAATCGGCGCCAGTCGTCGCGGGGGGCGCCCAGTACGCGCTGATGACCGGTACCGGATAGGGCCGGGCGACATCCGAGACGATCTCGCTGCGGCCCGCGGCCATCAGAGGGTCGGTCAGTTCGGTGATGATGTCGGTGATGACGGTGTCCAGGCGGGCTACCGAGCGAGGAGTGAAGGCCTGGGGTGGATCGGGCGAGATGCAACGCGTAGACGACTACTCTATTTTCGGTTGTCGCTACGCGACAGGATCATCGGGCAGCCCGCGATCCTGACAGCGCTCGTCGCGCAGCGAGATCCAGCCCGTAGCCGATCAACCCGATGACCACGATCACCGCAACCACTTGTCCGTACGCCAGTTGATCGCGCGCGTTGAGGATCTGATAGCCCAGACCCGAACGCACGCCCAGCATTTCGGCTGGCACCAACACGACCCAGGCGATGCCCAGGGCCACGCGCAGACCGGTCTGCAGATGGTCGCGGATGGCGGGCAGCACCACCACGGTGAGTTGTTCGGCCCGGGTGGCACCGAACGATCTGGCCACCTGCAGGTACCCGGGATCGATGGCGTGCACGCCGGCGGCGGTGTTGATCAGGATGGGCCACACCGACGCCGCAGCGATCAGGAAGATCACCGGCTCGTTGCCGATTCCGAACAGTGCCACCGAGATCGGGGCCCACGAAAGCGGTGAGATCATGCGCAGGAACTGCACCACGGGTCGGGTCGCGCGATCGGCCGTGTCGTTCAGCCCGATCAGCAGCCCGGTGGGCATGCCGATGACCGCGCCCACCAGTAACCCGACCAGCAGCCGCCACAGGCTGACACCGGTGTCGGGCAGCAACACTCCGCGGTGGTACAGATCGACCAGCGATGTGGCGACTCGTAACGGTGTCGTCTCACGCAGCAGCGACTGCGCGGGCGCCAGGACGGCGGTCGCCAACCACCACAACCCGATCGCCGTCCCGATCGCCAGCGTGGGCGGCCACCAGCGCCGGACGAGTGCACCTGACGGGGAATCTACGGGTGCCGAGAGGGTCGCTGTATCCAGAGTCATCGCGGTTGCACCTGTTCAGTTCGACTGAAATCGGAAGGGAGGCCGAAGGATTCGAGCCCACCGCGGGCGCCCAGCGCACCACGCACGAAGGAGTCGTCGACCAACTCCGAATGCACGGTCGCGGGATCCAGTCGGTCGAGGAACCCGCGATCGCCGTCCACGACGGTGTCGTGCATGGCTTCGACCAGGCGGCGGGTGAAGCTGGGAAATGGAAAGGGTTGATATCCCAGCCGCTGTGGTTGCCAGTCGGGGTGGACGATCCGATAGTCCTGCGCGCGGTAGTTGAGCGCGGTCTTGATCGCCGGCAGGGGCTGCGGCAGGTACGCGCCGTTCGACAACGCCGCTGCTGCTGCAGCCCGGTCCGCGTTAATGCGTTGCTGTGCAGCGACAATCGAATCCACCAAGGCGGCGGCCGCCTGCGGCCGGTGTTCGATCAGGTCGTCGTGCGCGAGCACCACACAGCAGGCATGGTCACGCCACACGTCGCCGAGGAACGCATGGATGCGGCCGATCTTGCGGACCTGGGCCATGGCGTTGAACGGATCTGCCACCACGTAGCCGCTGATCGAGCGGTTGGCCAACGCCGGCACCATGTCCGACGGGCTCATCACGATCAGTTCGACCGTGCGGGCGGTGCGTGAGGCGCTGCGGCGCACCACCGGCACCAGGTTATGCGCGCGCAGCAGTTGCTGAAGAATGATGTTGTGGATCGACCACCAAAACGGTATTGCCACTTGAGTTCCGGCCAACTGGCCGTAGTCGGTGATGTGCGGCGCTACGGTGAGTGCTGATCCGTTGGTGTGGTTCCAGCTCAACACCCGCACCGGACTACGCAGGAGGAATCGCAACTGGATCGCCGTCGGCATCAGCATGTGCACGGCGTCGACCTGGCGGGTGACGAACGCCTCGGCCAGGGAGGCCCAACTGCGAAACAACACCGGCTTGGCCGCGCTCACCACACCCGGCTGGTAGAGACCGGCGGCGTGCGCGATCAACAGCGGCGCCGCGTCGGTGATCGGCAGGTAGCCCACCCGCAGTTGTCCGCTGGTGTTCGTCCGGTCGACACTGGCGGCGTGCGCCAGATCAGCAATGCCGCCCACTCCGGCCGCCGCTGCCAGGGCCGCCGCGCCGGTCATCACGGACCGCCGCGAAATCAGACCCGTCACTGCTGTACCAGGCGGTAGTGGTCGAGGATCTCCTCGCGCAGCTGCTGGCCGCCCGGTTGCCATTCGCGGCGGATCCGACCGTCGGGACCGAGCAGCACCACTCGGCTGGCCAGCAGCAGAGCCTCGTCGACATCGTGGGTGACCAGAACGACGGTGACGCCCAACTCGGCGGCCAGCGTGCTCAGCCACCGCTGCAGGTCGGCCCGGATGGCCGGGTCCAGTGCGCTGAACGGTTCGTCGAGCAGCAACAATCGGGGCCGGGTAGCGACCGCCCGGATGATCGCCACCCGTTGCGCCTGCCCGCCGGACAGCTGGTCGGGATAGCGGTCGGCGACCCGCTCCAGATCGAAGCGACGCAACAAGTCCTCGGCGTAATCCCGGTTGAACGACGCCTGCTGGGCGGCGAACCGCCCGGCGATCAGCACGTTCTCCCCCGCGGTCAGCCACGGCAGCAGCAGCGCCTGCTGGAACACCACGCCGGCGTGCGGCCGCGTGGAGCCGGTGGACCATTCGACGGTTCCCGACGAGAGCTGTTCCAGCCCGGCAATCACCCGCAACAGAGTGGACTTGCCACTGCCGCTGCGGCCCAGGATCGCCAGGAAATCGCCGTGCTCGACGGTCAGGTCGATGTCGGCCAGCGCGTGGCTGCCGGCGTCAAAGCGCTTGTGGCCACCGACTATTCGTACAGTGGCAGCTCCCACGTTCGCGTTCCTTTCGACGACTGTGCCGTCGGCAGGGCACGGCACAGGCAGCACGCTGCCATTGCGGCGCGGGCATTGCTCCTGCACGTCGCCGCGGCGACGGTGGACAGCTGGCGCGCAGCTACGCCGGCAGCGAGCGGAAGCAGCGCGGTTGTGATCCCGAATGATGTTCCAGCACAGTGCATTCAGGCGTCTCAGTCCGAGATCGGTGGCGCGGCGTCCGCAACTCCGGCGCCCAGATGGGATCGTGCTGATCGCAACCGGTGCAAAAACGTCCCGCTGAGTCGACACGCACTACCCCAGTCCCGCCACACCCGGTAGTTTTTCCTCACCGAGAATCGGCCGCTGTCGAAGGAGTCGCTATGGGGTTCATCCAGCCCAACCTCCCCGTCGTCGACGCGGAGTGGAGCAAGCGGACTCGTTCCGAGCGGGTGATCCCGATGATGCGCCACATCGCTGAGAACGGCTTCGGCACTCCCCTGGTGATGCATGTTATGTACGGCGTCAAGATCGTGCTCTACGTCCTGGGCATCTGGGTGTGCGCGTGGTCCACAGCGGGCATCGGCGATTTCACCGACGTCTCCGCCTGGTGGACCGAACCCATCGTGTTCCAGAAGGCCGTGTTGTTCACCATGCTCTTCGAAGTCGTCGGGCTCGGTTGCTGCTTCGGACCGCTGGCCGGACGGTACTTCCCACCGATCGGCTCGATCCTGTACTGGCTGCGGCCCGGCACGATCCGGTTGCCCCCGTGGCCCGCCCGGGTGCCGCTGACCAAGGGCCACAACAGAACTCCGCTCGACGCGGTACTCTACGGCGCACTGCTCACGCTGCTCGTCACGGCGCTGGTGTCTGACGGGAGTGGGCCGATCCCGGCCCTGCACACCGCGATCGGAGTGTTGCCGCGGTGGCAGAGTGTCGCGATCCTGACGCTGCTGGCCGTTCTCGGCCTGCGGGACAAGGTGATCTTCCTGGCCGCGCGCGGCGAGGTCTACGCGCCGCTGGCGCTGGCGTTCCTGTTCTCCGGTGCCGATAGCGTGGTCGCCGCGAAGCTGGTCTGCCTGGTGATCTGGATGGGCGCGGCCACGTCCAAGCTGACCCGGCACTTCCCGTTCGTGATCTCGACCATGCTGGCCAACAATCCGTTCATCCCGTCGGGCGTCCTTAAGACGTCGTTGTTCAAGCACTACCCGGACGATCTGCGGCCCGGTGCGTGGTCGGGATTCATCGCGCACTTCTCGACCGCGATCGAAGGGCTGGTGCCGCTGGCGCTGCTCTTCTCACACGGCGGCTGGCCGACGACCGTCGCTGCGTTCGTGATGATCGTGTTCCACCTGAACATCCTGCTGGCCTTTCCGATGGGAGTGCCACTGGAGTGGAACGTGTTCATGATCTTCAGCGTGCTGTGGCTGTTCGTGGCGCACGCGCCGGTCGGACTTGCCAGTGTCATCAACCCGCTGCCGGTCGCCGTGCTGTTCGTGGTCCTCGTCGGCACCGTCATCGTCGGAAACCTGTTCCCGCACAAGGTGTCTTTCCTGCCCGGCATGCGGTACTACGCCGGCAACTGGGACACCACCGTGTGGTGCGTGAAGCCGTCGGCCGACGAGAAGATCCGCATCGGCGCCCGCGCGCTGGGACCGATGCAGCATTTGCAACTCGAGCGGCTGTACAAAAGCAAGGAGGACACCCTGGTCCCCATCCATCTTGCCTACGCCTTCCGCGGGATGAACACCCACGGGCGCGCGTTGTTCACCCTGGTCCACCGGGCGCTGGCCGGCTACGACGAGCAGGACTACAACCTGTGTGAAGGCGAGATGTTGTGCGCGGTGGCGGTTGGCTGGAACTTCGGCGACGGGCACATGCACAACGAGTGCCTCATCGAGGCACTGCAGCAGCGGTGCGAATTCGCCCCCGGTGAGGTTCGGGTGGTGATCCTCGACGCGCAGCCGATCCACATTCAGCGTCAGGAGTACCGGCTGGTCGACGCGGCGACGGGTGAATTCGAGCGCGGTTACGTCAACGTCGACGACATGGTCACCACGCAACCTTGGAACGACGATCTCCCGGTACACGTCACCAGCAGCACCGGGCTGAACG
>NZ_JCALDW010000020.1:0-109650 GCF_059813065.1 Mycobacterium sp. NGS24 | reverse complement strand
CACCGCCTCGACACCGAACACCACGACAACCTCACAGGGCACTGTGGAGCATCTCGACCCGCACACGTTGGCCTTGGAGCCCAACATCCGCGAGGACGCGCCCACCAGCCAGGGCTACGCCGAGCTGGTGACCAGCATCAGAAATTACGGGGTGCTCTCCCCCCTGACGGCGGTCCGCACCGCTGAGGGTGCGGTGACGGTGCGCGACGGGCAGCGCCGGTTGCTGGCCGCGCGGGAAGCGGGCCTGGCCACGGTGCCCGTCTATGTCACCGCGGACCTGGCCACCACCGAACAGGCGCGCACCGTGGCACGCATCACCGAACAAATCGTGGTCAACGATCACCGCGCTGCCCTGACCGAAACCCAACGCGCCAAAGGCATTCAGCAATTGCTGCTCGAAGGCCTGACCCCGGCCAAGGTAGCCAAATCGCTGACCGTACCCAAGGCACTGGTCGAAGCCGCCGCCACGGCGACACGCTCCGAGCAGGCGATGTCGGCGCTCTCACACGCCCAGCTCAGCATCGCCCAAGCCGCGATCCTGGCCGACTTCGACGCCGACCCCCAGGCGGTGCAGTATCTGACCGAGGCGGGCAGTGCCGGCGACTTCGACCACCGGGTAGCAGAACTGCGCCAGAAAGCTGCTACGGCGCACGCCCGCGAGAGCGCGGCAGAACCGCTGCGCAACAAAGGGTATCGGCTGCTGACCGAACGCCCGGCCTGGAATGACGAACTGTTCGCCACCCGCTGGGACCGCTTGTGCGACGGGCAGGGCAACACCCTCTCAGATGCGCTGACCGAGCAGGACCCGCAGCTGTGGGCGGTGTGGCTGGACGAGGTCGAGCTCTATGAGGACAGCCGCACCGGCGAGGAGGTCGATGAAGGCGACATCGACTGGGACATCGACGCCGCCGACCACGACACCGCACCCGAAGAGGGCTATGTGCATCCGCGATTCATCGTCCAGCGCACCGTTTTCGAGCCCGAGTTCTTCTGCCTGGACATCGACGCCGCCGGGGTGCTGACGCGTCAGCAGTACTATCAGCGCTCCCGGCCAGGCGCAAACCCCGCAACCGGCGACACCGGCGCCGAGCAGCGCCGCGAAGCCGAACTGCGCGACAAGCGCAAAGTCGTGGCCCTGAACAAACTCGGCCACGCCGCCATCGAGGTCCGCCGGGCGTGGGTCAAAAGCCACCTGCTGGCCCGCAAGACACCACCACAGGGGGCGGCGCTGTTCGTCGCCGCGCAGCTGGCCACCCACCCCAGCCTGCTCATCGGGTCCTACTGCGCCTCGACCGCCGCCGAACTGCTCGCCCTCAAAGACTCCGACACCGTCGCCGACACCATCGCGGCACTGCCCCCCGCTGCGGACCCCCGCGCCAGCGTGATCACCCTGGGCCTGGTCCTGGGTGCGCTGGAAGCCGAATTATGTGGCGTATCTGGATCTGTTCATTGTTCGGACGTGTTACCCCTTCGGATCAGTCAGCGTCAGGGATGCCGGTATCGGGGGATGCCCGCCAGGAGATGGTTCGGCAGTGCTAGGGCGATTTAGGTTCGGTCTGTGGGCCGGGGCGTCTGTCCTGTTGGCCGTTAACTGTCTCGGTGTGAGCTCAGATCGGTAATGCCGGCCAGTCGCTCGAGTTGGTTTCTGTAGGCTGCGTTGTGGATGGTGAGCATCCGGATGTGCTCTTCGTAGATCTCGAGATGCTTTCGTAGGTCGGTGTTTTCGGTGCGGAGGCGCCGGATGGTCTCGTCGCGGCCATCGTCACTGTGGCGAGGATGTCGTCGTTTTGGGCCATCGGTTTGTCGTTGTGCGGCGCTGTCGAGCATCGCGTTGGTGATGGCGGCGTAGTGCCGATAGAACGTGGTGCGGTTGACGTTGAATGTCTTCGCCAATGCGGAGACGCTGGGGTAGGCGCCGCCTTCGCGGTGTTCGGTGAGCAATGCGTCAGCCGCGGAGCGCACATCATCGTCGCCAGGAAGTGGGTGCCCGGTCACACAATGTCCTTCGGTGCAGTGGCAGCCTCAAGTAGCGCAGCAAGATCGCGGCGCTGCTGGGTGAGGCGGTGAGCAACGAAGGGGGCCAAGAGTTCCGCAGTGGCGAGGTGGGCGTCGAGTTGATGCAGCTGGTCGGTGAGCGCTTGGAGGTTGTCGGCGGTGAGTGCGACGTTGCGGCACTGCAGGGGTTGGCAGTTGGCGAGGTCCGGCAGGCTCGGATCGCCTGCGGGCGCGAGTTGGCGTCGACAGAGCGCCTTGTCCGGGTTGTAGACGCAGGTGACGAAGTGACCGAGGTAGATGTTGGGGTCTTCGCTGCGCATGATCCTTCGGAGTCGTCGTGGGTCGGTGACCACACTGCCTGTGTAGGCGCTGCCGCGTTGGAGGTTGGTGAGCCGTTCTTCGGCTTCGGGGGCCGCAGGTCCCCGTAAGTCATGGTGCTCATTGTTCTCGATCATGGCCAAGAGGCGCTCGCCGCGTTGCAGTGATTGTTCGGCCTCGACCTCGCCGCGGAACCCGGATTCGGTTGTTCCCGCATAGCCCTCGAACATTTGGATGCTGTGGTGGCGGTATTGGATCGTGCCGGCGATGGCGCCGCCGGGGCGGCGAGCGATGAACCATGCCAGGGTGCGGCGGAACTGGCCACTGGTGAGCCGCCAGCGTTGGCGCCGGATGAGCGGGATGTCGTCGGCCCGGTTGTGTGCGGCGCAGTAGGCGTTGATCCAGTCGACGAATTCGTTCAAATTCTTATTGGTGCACTTGATGGTCACCGAGCGGGAGCGATCGGTTCCGCAAGAACCCATCGTTGCGGACAGTGCTGTGAATAGGTACTTCGCGTCGTCGGGTTGGAGTTGTTCGAGAACGCCGACTGCTCGCTCAACAGATTCCGACACTACCCATGAGGCGGTGACTCCTTTCGGGGTCTCGCCCTTGAACGCGCGACTGGTGATGGTGCGTCGGTAGACGTTCCCTTGGGCGTCTCGTTGGCGGCTCACACAGTCTCGCTGGAGATGTTTGACTTCGCTGTCGCGCATCCCTGACAGGTATGCGATCACCACGTAGCAGGCGGTCAGCAACATTCGGCTCAGCTCGGGCATTCGGTGATAGTCGAATCCGGTCAGCCAGGGCGCGCTGTCGATGCATGCCCGTACTGGTGTGAACAGATAGCAGCCGTCTGCGAAGCCTACCTCTGCCGCGGCGGCCGCGACCATCGCACGTCCGGTCGCTCGGCTGATGAACGTGGATTCCGTGTGTAGTTGTCGGGCAAGGAAGTTCGCATTGACTTCGCCGTCAGCAGTCGTTGGCAGCGGGCGGCGCTGGCTGCGGTAGTCATCTAGCAGGTGCTGCAGCTTGGCCAGTCGTGCTGGGAGTGGCCCGCCGGCGAAGGGTTTGCGTTGATCCATTGCATGCCTGGCGGTGTAGAGCGACCACCATTCCTCACGTGCGGCGAGGATGTCGACGCTGAAGTCGTTGACCCACCGCAACCCCCAGACCAGCAGCGGGCTGATCACTTCCTCGGGAATCCGATCGGTGGCGTTCTCGATACGCCGGGGTGGATGGCTGCTGTGGTTGTGCCATGCCTGCAAACGTTGCGGGTCGACGGTGAGCCGGTCGGTGTGTAGGGCGTCGCGGAACACCCAAAACAGCCGGGCGGCCCGCCGGTGCATACCGCGCTGTGTTGGACTCAAATCCGTGAGCAGGACCCATTGTTGATAGTCGACGAGGTCCTCGCGGGTGATCGCGGCTAGTGTGCAGCGGCCCCGACCGTGTGACCAGTCCAAGAACTTCTTCACGTGGCTAAAGGCAATACGAATAGAGACCTGCTTGAGGCGGGCCTCCCCGGGTGGCAGCTCGCCAACCAGCAAGGCGTAGAACAGTTCTTTGGTGACCGCGCGGAACGGCTCGGGCAGCGTGGGGAAGTTCAAGATGCTGCGAGCCAGCTGGTCCTGGTGGTTGATCGGGTGCAGGTCCCAGATGTCATCGCCGAACCGCGACGTGGTGGCAAGTTCGATTCCCTCGCGGAGTTCGTGTCCACCCAGGACGAAGGCGTCCGGGTCGATGAACACCGGGGTGTGAGCCACCTGGGGCGTCGTCATCGTGGCTCCTGCGGGCCATCCAGCAACGCCAACAGCTCGGGCAGACCCTCAGCGGGCTGTGCTCGATCCCATTCCGCTGGAGTGAATTTCGGGCGGATGTGTTCGGTGATCGCTATCCACGCCATGCCGTAACGGCGCCACCACAGATCCAGTGCGATCTTGCCGCGCTCATCGATCAACCAGTCCAGCAACGCTTTCAGTTTCGGGATGTGGTTGTGGGTGACGAGGGCATTCGAGCAGCCGAAGCACATCAGGAATGACACACCGCAGCGACCTCCGCCATCGAGAGGGCTGTGATCGATATCAGCGCAGGCGGTCACGGCGGTATCGAGATTTCCGGCCAACAGGTCTGTGGCGGTGGTAGCGGTCACATCCAATTGGAGGGCTGCGTTGTTCGGCGTTGTCACCTGACCGGCCAGCACCCGGGCGTGGCAAGCCTGGGCTGCGGTCTCGGCGTCTGACAGCGCCGCGGTGATCACCCCGCCCGCCCAGTCATGCACCGACGGATCGCCGCGCAGATAGTTGGTGAACAGCACCGGCATGGTGTTGGAGCGAATCGACGAGGGCAGATGGCCGCCGGCGGCGCGGGTATTGCGAATGTCCACTGTCTTTTTCAAGCGCAGCGAAGTGATCTGCAGCGGTTGACCGTTGTCATCAAGGAGGGGGTGGCGCTGCTTCCAGCGCTGCATATGCCAGTCCTTCAGATGCAATCCCACGTCGAACGGGCCGTGGTGACCGTCGGGCGGATCCCACACCGACCACAGCGACGACGTGCCGCTGAACGACCGACCCAGCCGCATCATCTGCTCGAGCAGCAGGTAATAGCCGCCGGGGCGGCGTAGCTGCTGGCTGGGAGTGCCGATCTCCCA
The DNA here is from genome assembly GCF_059813065.1 of Mycobacterium sp. NGS24. Classification (NCBI taxonomy): domain Bacteria; kingdom Bacillati; phylum Actinomycetota; class Actinomycetes; order Mycobacteriales; family Mycobacteriaceae; genus Mycobacterium; species Mycobacterium sp. NGS24. Next base: position 104,693 of record NZ_JCALDW010000020.1, on the reverse strand, counting down.
GTGCACCGTCTCGAACATGCGTGCAGGACCGCGCCGGCGTTTGATCACCTCCACCCGGACAGCCTTGTCCTCCAACACATCGTGCTCGATCGTGAGATCTTTGAGGGTTTCCAGGTTGCGCCCCGAGATTCCGACGGCCAATGTCAGTAGCGGGCCCAAATCGAAGCCGGTGACAAACAGCTGGCGTGCCAGCGTCATCATCGGGTGGTTGTCCCACGCCCTGGAATCGTGGGCGATAACTGGAATCTCACCGGTAGCCGCAATCTCGGCCAGCACCTTCGCGAGTCGACGCTCCTCGGCGCTCAACGTGTCAGGCTCACGCTCATAGCGGGTGACTAGGCGTTGGCCGCGCTGAAGCCGCGATCGGATCGCGGCGACCTCCGACCGGGCCGCCGCCATGATCGCGTTGAATTCCCGGTCGGAATACCCGCCGATGGCGGGATTCTGGCCCACAGAACGACGGCGATGCAGCCACGCATCGACCTCCTCGGCGATCATGCCCGCCGGCATCTCGCCGACGACACGGCCCACAGCTCTAACCTCATGCACCAGTCCGCGTTGTTTCACCTGCGCATGGCGTTGCCGCCAGTAGCACTCGAGATGGTCGACGGTCAGCTCCCCGGGCGTCGCCGGCGGATCCACCAGCGACGCCAACGCGACCAGGAAGCGGTGCCAGCACCAGAACACTCCGGCTGCACTCTCGGGTGTCCGTAGCGTTCCACTGGCACCGGTGCAGCGGGCGAAGGCGTCGGCCAACGGCTTATGCCAGCCCGGCAGTGGGAACGTCTTCAATTTGAACGTGCGGCGACGCCCGTTCTCCCCCACCACCGCCACTTCCAATCCGCTGCCCGTGGGCTGCACCCGCTCGGGTGGTTCGTAGACGCCCTCAGGGCGATCGGCGGGGCGGCCCCTGCGTGTGAGGGGTCCTTGGCGCGGCGCCTCGCTCGGCTCTGGGCTCGTCACGCCGAATCCGCGGTGTCAACGATCTTCTCGTCGGCGATCTCGCCGCTCAATTCGCCGGCCGGCAGCTGCAATTCGGCCCACTCGTCAGGAACCAGCGCTAGCCGAGTTTCCATGGCGAGTTCGTTGAGGGTGTGCAGATATTTGAACGTTGTTTCCACCGATCGATGCCCCAAGCGCCGGCGCACCCAGTCCAGCGGATCACCGAAAATCTGCTCATAAGTCGTGCGCTGCGCCGGGTTCATGGCGCCCAGCTCGCGGATGTGCTCACGTTGTAGCTGCTCCAACGTCACCACCGCGTAGGTGTGGCGCAACAAATGCGGGTGAGCCCGCAGGTCCACCGCGTGGCGTCGGCAGCGGTCGTTGGCATCACCAAACATTGACTGCCAGGTTCCCGGCATGACTGGCAGCCCGTTGCGGTTCAACCACAGCGTCGCCGGTTCCAAACCCTCGGCGCCACAGATGAATAGGCGCCGACGCTGGCGTGGATTGAGAGTCTCCACCGGGCGGCGGCGACCACCGCTGGTGCGCGGCGCGATCACCGCGCATTGCGGGTCCTCAACAACCAGTTTGGCCGCAATCTGGTTGTAGCTGCCGCGGCTGCGGGCTTGTTCGATCAGCTCGGCGCGGTCGAAGCGGATGTAGTCCCACACCTCGCGTAACACCGTGGCCGGGATGTAGATCCGGCGGCCCGAACCATTCTTGGCGATCGCCGCCGGCAATCGGGTCGGCGAGTAGGCGCGATGGGTGTCCATGTCGGGCACGTCGAACATGGTCAGGCTGGCCTGCTCGGTCAGCCGCAATCCGGTGCGAACCATCAGATCGCAGAAGGTGGCGTTGCGGGCAGCGTTTCGGCCACCGAACGACTGATCGAGCAGACCGGTGGGCAGATACCCGCGAACACCAACATCGCGCCAGCGGCGATAGGACGCCGGTGGCAACCACGCCAAGTCTTCACGATGGCCGTCCTTGGGTGCTTCGGCAGGCGTCAGTCCCGCCTCCTCGCGACGGCGCCATCGGCGATCGCGCGCTGCCCGCTGCAAGATCGGGTTGTGCTCAACGAATCCCGATTCGGTTGCCCACCGGTAGAACGAGTTCACGGTGGCGACTTCGCGGCCCCACGTGGCACCCCTCACCCCAGGCCCGCGCTCATCGATGCGCCGCCACCGGTGATAGGCTGCGCGATCTTCGGGGGTCGCGTCGCGCCACGATCGCTTTCCGAGCGGTTGGCGATGGTGCCACAGAAACGTCAGGAAATTCGCTAGGTCGTAGGCGATCGCTGCCTGAGTGTTTTCCGGCGCCGGGTGCAACAGGAAGTAGGTGTTCAGGTCGATGTCGTAGTGGCCGTCAGGCGATATCAAGAATGGCACGCCGTCCTCAATGCCCTTGCTGTCCAACCACTCTGCGACTACGTCTGTGTTCAGGCTCTGCAGCGTTGGCCGCGCCGTGCGCGGCATCACCAATTGTCGATGCGTGAAATGCACTCGCCAACCTAAGATCGGCATTGCCTGGAAAGCTACCGCGGCGTCTATCGCATGCGCGCGACCGACACACGGCAGACACTCGCATGTGCCAATCCGTCGATGTCTGGGCGCCCGCTGCTTCAGCAGGAGTCGCCGCGATCAAGGTGTCAGTCGATGACCCAGCCACTCAAGTAGGCCTGCCCAGCTGATGACTGTGACCGAACCGGTCCTGCGTGTAGTCGTGCGGGAGCTGGTGTGCACCATGTCAATTCGGTATACCGACGGCTCGGCTGATGCTTAACCATCACATGGCGCTGAGCTGATCAATGGGTAACGTTCATCGGGCAGTGGTTGACCCGGGGAATATGGGAGCCCGTCGTGGCCGGGAAGCGGCTGGTAGGTGGCTTGGGCGTCGGTGTAGGTGATCAGCATTGATACCCGGTTCTGGGCGGTGTGGTTGGCACCGGCGCAGTGTGCGGTGCGGCGGTGGTGCAAGGTGACGTCACCGGCGCGCAGCGGAACGGTGACCCGCGCTGCCCACCGAAGTTCGGGCCAGTGGTCAAACAGGTAGGAGTGGTGCTCCTGGCGCACCAGGTCGGCGAGGTCGATACCGGTGATGTCGATGCGTTCCGGGCCGCCTCGCCGGTGTGAGCCCGATAGGAACGTGAGGCAGTTCGTAGGCGTCGATGCGGTCCAGCGTGGCTTGCAACGCCGCGATCCGCTCATTCGTGCGCTGCCGCGACGCCGCCAGCAGTGCGGCAAGTCGTATCCCCGGCGGTTGGGGGTGCGGGCGGGTCAGGTCACCGATCTCACGCAGCGTCAGTCCCATACCGCGCAGCGTGCTGATCAACTGCAGGCAGCGCAGCGCCTCGCGGGTATAGGTGCGATACCCGCCGGGACTGCGCCCGATGGTGTTCACCAAGCCCTGATCGGTGTACTCCCGCACCGCCTTGATCGGGATGCCGGTGCGGCGCGACAGCTCACCGACCGTGAACACGTCAGCGTGAAAACTGTGGTGGTTCATGAATTCTCCTGCGGCTTGCGTGGACCGAGGTCGAGTCGTTCGGCGGCATGCAGCAAGGCCTCACTGTAGGTGGGGAATTGGGCGATGCCGTCGAGCAAGACGTCGATGGGAACCTGGGCGCGGATGGCCAACGCGGCCTGATGAATCCATTCCCCGGCCATCGGAGCCACCGCCCACGCACCAACCAGGACGCGGCGACTACGGTCGGCGAGCAGCCCGAGGGTGCCGGCGGGCTGGGTTTCATAGGTCCACGGCCGCGCCAACGCATCAGGCAGGTTCAGTTCGGTACTGACGACGTCCAGGCCTGCGCTTTGGGCCTCCTCACCGGTCATTCCGACGGCGGCGATCTCGGGTTGGGCGAACACCACCCGCGGAATGCCGGTGTAGTGCGCCCGCCGCGAGGTGCCCGCGATGTTGTCGGCGACCACCCGGGCTTGATACATCGCGACGTGGGTGAACAACGCGACACCAGTGACATCGCCCAGCGCCCACAACCCATCACCGGTCACCCGGCAGTGCTCATCGACGGCCAGCTCGCCGCGATCGCCGATGGTGACGCCGACGCTGTCGAGGCCCAGGCCGGCGGTGGCGGGTTCGCGTCCGGCGCCCAGCACGATCACATCGGTGCGCACCGATGTGCCGTCGTCGAACTCGACCACGGCGTCGGCGCCGTCGCGGCGCGCCCGGGTGGCTTGGCGGCCCAGCCGCACGTCGATGCCGTCGTCGCGTAACCGGGCAGCGACCAGCTCACCGACTCGCGGGTCTTCGCGGTCCAGCAGCCGCGGGCCGCGCTGCACGAGGGTGACGTGGCTGCCCATGCGGGCCAGGAACTGCCCCAACTCGACCCCGACCGCGCTGCCGCCGATCATCACCGCCCGTTGCGGGATCTCGCGCAGGGTGGTGGCCTCGCGGTTGGTCCACACCACAGTCGCGTCCAGGTCGTCGAGGCCGTCGATGGGTGGGCGCACCGGCTGCGAACCGGTGGCGATCACCACATGCGCCGCGGTGATCTCGGTGTCGGCGACGCTGATGCGCCAGGGGTCACGACCGGTCAACCGGGCGGTGCCTTTGAGGACCGTCACCCCTTGCCGCTGATAGCCGGTGACCTGATTGGTGTCGTCGAGGTGGCGGATCATGTAGTCGCGATAGTCCCGCAGCGCCGGCCAATCCAGCGCCGGCCGCGATAACCCGGCGGCGGCCGCGGCTTCGGCGCGGGCCTCGGTGGGCCGCAGCAGCGTCTTGGATGGGATGCACGCCCAATAGGCGCATTCCCCGCCGATCAGCTCCCGCTCGATCAGTGCCACGCGCAAGCCGGCGGAAATCAGCCGCCCGACGGCGACTTCGCCGCCCGGGCCGGCGCCGATCACGACGGCGTCGAAGTGCTCTGCCATACGGATTTTCTCCTTCGGGTGGGTGCGGTGGTCAGGGGCGGCGGCGCCGCAGCGCCCACCAGCCCTCGATGACGGCGGCGGTGACCGCGCCATAGGCGAGATGCGCCAGGAATCCGCGCACGTGGGTGCTGACCGGATAGGCGCGGTCTGCGGCGCTGAACCCCAGCAGCGGGGTCAGCATCTCATCGACGATCAGTGACATCGACGCGCCGGTGAGCAGACCGGCCACCGCAGGGTTCAGGCCGACCGCGCGGCGCAGGACCGCATACACCGGCGCCCAACTGATGCCCAGCCCGTAGTGCACGACCATCCCGGCGCGCTCTCGCACCGGGTCGGGTAGGTGGATGCCGAGCAGGTCGAGCGTCTTGTCGGCGGCGACCTGAAACGGCGGGCCGGGCCGGGCGGCGTCTTCACGCTGGCGATCCCGCTGGGATTCGCGCTGGTAAAGCTTGCTGCTCACCGGCTCCATCACTTTGGTGCCCACATAGCCGCCGACAGCCCCGACGAGCAGATCTTCGGCGAATTCGCCTCTGCTGGACCAGATCATCACGACACCACCCGCCAAAGTGTGATTGCTGTGGCGGGCACCCGGTTCGGCGGGGCGAGCGCGATGGTAGTCATGTAGCCCTCCCTCGATACTGCATGTTTCTCAGGCGGCGCAGCAGGACAGTTTGGTGACGTCGCGGGTGAAGGTTTGCGCGGCCAGTTTGAGGCCCTCGGCCATCGTCAGATACGGGCTCCACAGCTGCGCCACCTGCTGCACGGTCATCTTGTTGGCCAGCAGGTAGACGGCGGCGGCGATGACGTCACCTGCGCCGGCGGCCAGCACATGCGCACCGAGTAGGCGCCCGGTGCCACGTTCGGCGACAAGCTTGATCGCGCCGCGGGTGTCGCGGTTCACAATCGCGCGGGGCACGTTCTGTAGCGACAGCACCCGGCACTCACAGTCATAACCCTGGGCCTGGGCATCGGCCTCGGTCAGCCCAACGGTGGCCAGGCTGGGCGAGGTGAAGGTGACCGCCGGCAGCGCGCGGTAATCGACGCTGCGCCCGGCCCCGTCAAAAGCGTTGTCGACCACCACGGCGCCGTGGGCGGCGGCGACGTAGACGTATTGCGGATGACCGGTGACATCACCGGCCGCCCAGATCCGCGGGTTGGCGCTGCGCAGCTGCCCGTCGACCACCACCCGACCACTGTCAGCGGTGGCCACGCCGACGGCGTCTAAGTTCAACCCGGCGGTCACCGGTGCCCGCCCGGTCGCCACCAGCAGCCGCTGCCCGCTCACCCGCTGACCGCCGCTGGTCGCGACGATGACGCCGGCGTTGTCGGGATCCACGCGGACAGCGCGCTCGCCGATCACGGTGATGCCCTCATCGGCGAACACCGCCGCCAGTCGCTCGGCCAGTTCGGGTTCGGTGTGCGGGGCGAAGCGGCCCACGATGCTGACCCTCATCCCCAGCCGCGCCCATAACTGCGCCTGTTCCAGCCCCACATAGCCGGCGCCGACCACGACCAGCGATTCCGGTAGCGCGGTCTGGGCCATCGCAGTAGTGGAGGTCAGGTAGTCGATGCCATCCAGGCCGTCGAGCCGGTCGATGCGCGGCGCGGAACCGGTGGCGATCAGATAGTGCTCGGCCTCGATACGCGCGCGCCCCCCGTCCCCTAACTGCACCTGCAGCACCGGCCCCGGGGCGAAGCGGGCCTGCCCCGGCACGATCTCCCACCCATATTCGGCGGCCAGGTCGGCGTACTTGTCGGCGCGCAGCCCCTCCACGAGGGCGTCCTTGCCGCCGATCAGCGCGGGGGCATCCACCGGGCCCGCCGCGGTGGCGATGCCCGGAAAGTGCTGGTCCAGCGCCACATGGCGGGCCTCGGCCGCGGCCAGCAGCGCCTTGGACGGCACGCAACCGGTATTGACACAGGTGCCCCCGGTCACGTCGCGCTCGATCATCACCACGGTTTTGTCCTTGCCGCGGGCGGCGATCGCCGCCGCGAACGCGGCACCCCCCGAGCCGATCACCGCCAGGTCATAACTGACCACAATGCTTCCCATCCTCACGTATCCGCCTTGCCGAATATATAGATGGCATCCTAGTATCTGTTTATCCGAATATCAGCGACTCAATCGAAGGACCGTGTTTTCGTGCCCGAGACTCCCCACCCCAGCCCCACGCTGTTGCCAGCCACCGCCAACGGCGTCGAGATGGTGGCGAAGTTCTTCCGCGCCCTCGGGGACCCGGCCCGGCTGCGGCTATTGGAGTTCCTGCTCAACGAGGAACACACCGTCAGCGAATGCATCGCACACATCGGCCTGTCCCAGGGCCGCATCTCCACCCACCTGGCCTGCCTATCGGACTGCGGTTATGTGCAGCTGCGCCGCCACGGCCGCTATGCCTACTACCGGGTGAGCGACCCGCGGGTGGCCGAACTGGTGCTGCTGGCGCGCTCGGTGGCCGCCGACAACGCCGCCGCGCTGGCCGCCTGTATGCGCATCGCCCCGGCCAGCCGCGAGGAGATCGCGCCGTGACCAAACACCACGACACCGGGACGCTGGCAGCGATCCTGGGCGCCATAACGTTGGCCGTGGCCGCGATCGCCTGTTGCGCGGCGCCGCTGCTCATCGCCTCGGGTGCGCTGGCCGTGATCGGCGGCCTCGTGCGTAACGGGTGGGTCATCGGCACCGCCGCGGCGGTGCTGCTCGCCGCGCTCACCTACACCGTGTATCACCGCCGATCCCGCCACCACGGCCAGCAGTCACCGCACTGCGATCCACCCACACACCCCAACACCGGCGACCAGCACCGCGTTAACGGAGAGCGATCATGACCGACACCAGCACACCCACCGTGCACACCGGCCCGCGACGGCGGCTCCTGATCATCATCGGCGGCGTGGTAGTCGCCGCAGCGGCCATCGCTTATGTCGTGCTCTGCTGGCACCCGTGGACCGACGCTGCGGCAGACCAAAACGGTGGCGCCACACCTACTTTGACTGCGCACACCGCCACCGGCACACCGCTCACCGTGCCCGGTTCCCGACCCGCAGTGGTGTTGTTCTTCGCCGTCGAATGCGGCACCTGCGGGCCTACCGCCCAAACACTCGCCCAAACCCAAGCCCAGAACCCCACCCGGGCGGACTTCGTCGCCGTGGACATCGCCGGGCAGGAGCCGCAATCCGAAGTCGCCGGCTTCCTCACCGCCAACAACGCAGCGGGGGTGGCCAACGCGATCGACACCGACACCGCCTGGGCCCGCCGGTTCAATATCACCCAACTGTCCACCGTGGTGATCATCGACACCACCGGCAAGGAAGTATTCCGCGCCGTCGAACCCTCCGCCCAACAACTCCAAGCGGCACTAGCCAAAGTGGCCGATCGGTGAACGGACTACTGGCACTTGCCTTCGGCGCCGGCATGATCGCCCCCATCAACCCGTGCGGATTCGCGGTGCTGCCCGCCGTGCTGGCCTACACCGCCACCGGTGAGCACACGTCCGCGGGATTGGCGGCCAGGATCAGCCGGGGGCTGCGCGCCGGCGCGGCGCTGACCATCGGATTTGCCGGCACCTTCACAGTTCTCGGCGTGGCCGCAGCACTCGGGCTGCGCCAACTCATCGGCGCCGTCCCGTGGGCCGCGACCGTCCTCGCGGCGATGCTGACCCTTGCCGGACTGGTCATGCTGGCCGGGCGCCATATCCCAATCCGGCTGCCCGGCCCCCACTTCGGCCGCAATCCTCAACGGCCCCTGGACATGCTCCTCTACGGTGTCGGGTACGCGATCGCCTCGGCCTCCTGCAGCATCGCGATCCTGCTCTCGGTTATCAGCCAGGCACTGGCCACCAGCAACGTGTCCGGTGTACTCGTTGTCTTCGGCGCCTACACCGCCGGCTCAGCCACCCTTCTGCTCACCGTCGCACTACTGGCCGCCGTCGCGAACACCGTTGCCACACAGCGCATGCGGCCACTGATGCCGCACATGACCCGGATCGCCGGGACCATTCTCTTTGCATCCGGGGTCTATCTGCTCCACTACTGGATCCCACAACTCACAGGACACCGCCTCCCCCCAGATCCCCTGGCCACCGGCGTCGCCCGAGTCGGCACCTGGATCACCACGCACCAAACACTCGTCGCCACAGCCGCATTCGCCATCATCGCCATCAGCACCGCACTAGTCACACTCCCGCGACGAACGCACCCAGCCGCGGCCAGCGACACTCACCGCGCCGCCACCGCTGAACCCGCCTCCACCAACCCAACCAGCGACTGAAGCATCGCAGCGAGTTCAACCGATCGGCGAATCGATGTGGGCCCGACACAGCCGCGCCCAACAACGCGCGGCTGACCCGATGACGCCGCGGCGCGGGCCTGAAGCGGGCACCAACTGCAAGAGACAGCCCCGCTCACCTGCAGCGCATCGGCTCAAGACGGCTGCCGAGGGACATTCGACACACCAACACTCGTTAACGGGCCGACCGTCGCTTACGCATGGTGTCCCACCACTTCTTCTTGGGCACGAACAGTGTTCAGTCATACATAATCAGCGACCCCCAAAGACGCCTGGCGGCGCCGCTACACCAACTACAGCAAGGACTACCTGCGGTTCCTGGCCGACAACGGCTACGAGCTGTCCGACATCGAAAAAGTCATCACCGGCCAAGCCAAAGACGACACCGTCTACGACCGGATCGCCGCCGCCAAGACCACGGCGCCGAAGGGCGGCTGACCCACCAACAGGCGACCGGAACAGGCGTCGGTGGGGCGGTGTGCATCTCGCGCCGCCCCACCGATCCTGTGCACGCCGCCCGGGGTCCGTCATCGATTGCTGAGATTCCGACGCGTGCGCCGCACGTAGAGCCGAAACATCAAGGGATCAGAGGGTTTTCGTGACATCGCGAGGGTGGAACCCGGCCTCATTACCGTTGCTAAAGACCGGGACCGCTGATAGACTGACTACTATAGTAGCCACTACTGAGGAGGAGTCGAAGTATGTCCAGCAAGCCCGCCATCAACCCGGCGCAGGCCACCCCGGCCGCCGTCATCACCCACAGCCTGGTCCGCATCCAGGGCGCCCAAGAGGGTGATCTGACCGTCTTTCACGCCTGCACCCCCACGGCGCGCATGACGATGACGTGGGGCGGCATTTTGATGACGTTCTGGTCGGCGCAGGCAGCGCAAAGTGTGCTCGAGGCGTTCGCGGCCGCCCGCCCACTGCTCGCACCGCTGCTGCGCCGCATCCCGCCGCCGCCGACACCAGCCCTGGAACCCTTTGCGGCCCAGACCATCGCACTGGACTGGACCCGGCGCGCCAGCTACGCCGTGGTGGCCCGCGACGAGCTCGCGCGCGATCGGCGCCGCCAGCTGCACTGGATCGACATTCACTGCGGCCCCTGCACCTGGCAGATCCTCGACCAGGACGGCTACCACAGTGCGGTGGACCTGCTGCGGCGCGCGCACTCGACCGCAGTGCACGTGTTCACCGACGGACCGCGCTTCAGCGCAGACCCCACCCTCGACGATTACCGACCCACGACCCAGTAATCCACAAGCCACCCATCGCGGGCCGCACTTATCCACAACGGAAGGTGCGGCCCGCGCCCGCGTGCCCGGCTTGCGCCGACACTGGAGCCACCCACACCTACGGTGTCCCCCAACCGAAAGGAATCCCGCGCATGACGACCTGGAGCCTCACCAGCAGCCATCCCGGGGACGTGCAGATCTGCACCGGCACCGCCACGACCACGGCCCAGGCGCGCGCGGACGCGCTCGCCGCCACCCGCGCCCGCCATGCCCACCTCAAGATCGCCGGCGCCTGCCGCTACACCCTGCACATCGATGGCCAGTGCACCGCCATCATCGCCACCACCGCGCAGCAACCCGGTGACGACGTCGACCCCGAACAGCTCGACGAACTACTCGATCGACTCGAGGCCACACCGATGCCCGCCGAACTCGACACCGCGGGTTACCGGTAGCACAGCCAGTCCGCCCGTATTACTAGAACCTCACGGCGAGTTGCCGGATCCGCTGAGCGTAGTCGGTTTCGGTTTTCTCAATCGCGGTCTCCATGCGTTGCAGACGCTGTTGGTAGATGCGTGCCTGCTCCTCACGTGCGATTCGATCGGCCTCGATCTGCACGTGCCGTGCCGGAGCATCGGAGTCTTTCAGTGCTGCATAAGATTTGGCGTCGGTGACGGTGGTGAAGTCGGTGCTGTCGACTGCGTAGCTTTCGGATTCGATACGGGCGATGAGCCGTGTCTGGGGTTGGCGCTGCTGGTAGACCGCGGCACCGCCTTCGGCGAGGAGTTTGGCGAGTTCGTCCATGGTGCGCTGCGTCGATTGCATGATGGCGATGGCGCGATCGCCGTAGTCCATGATTGCGCTGCGCGTGGGCAGGGCGTCAGCGGGCACCTTGTCGGTGATGGTGGCGATCAGTGCGGCGAGGTCATCGAGAAGTGCGCAGGCCGCGACGCCTGTCGAGCGGTGGCCCAGTTTGGCGTTGATGTCGTTGCGTTGATGGCGCACGAGATCGCCGAGGGCGTGCAGGCTTTGAAACATCGACGCCATTGTCCTGCATGCGGTGGCCGGGCCGAAAGGCCTTACTCGACGACGGCGAGCGCTTGCGGTGGCAACCACAGGTTCATCGTGAGCTGGGATCGCCGGTTGGCGCTGCGTGCGGGCATCTGGACGCAGGCCAGCCAGGAGCCCTCGGACCGGCGGAGCCAGGCCACTTGGCGTGCGAACATGACCGGCTCCAGCACGACGCCGCCGGCTTTCACCCAGAGGGGAAGTTCGTCTTTGCGGATACCGGAGGCCGGGAAGACCCGTGCCACATCGACGCGGACCTGGCGGTCGACGGGAACAAGGGTCGGGAACCCGGCGGAATCGTCCCAGTGTTCGAACATATTTTCGATGATGTCATGCGATGCCTCGCAGCAGCGTGGCGGCGCTGGTGTTCAGGGCGCGGGCCAGGTGGACCAGCACGACGGTGGTGGCTGCTTTGTGGCCGTGTTCGACCTGGTTGAGGTAGGTGCGGTGGATGCCGGCGCGTTCGGCGAGGGTGGCTTGGGTCAATCCTGCGGTGGTGCGGCGCTCGCGGATCGCGGCCCCGATCTGTTGTTGGATCGCTGCGTCGTCGCCCGCAGTGTCGGTGTCCACCCAGGTCGCCCTTCGTGGTCGGCCAGCAGTTGATTGTGGCCGATAGTCTACAAGCGACGTGGTGGCGCCGTGTTCAGAACAGGCCATCGCCGGTCGCCTCCTGCCACCACTGCTCAAAACCGGGGCGCTGCTTGTTCTGCGGGCCCGCCGGGGCGGCCACGAACAGGTGGTCCACCCCGTCGTGCGCGCGTTCGCGCACCACATGGCGCACCACGCCATCGGCGCCGCACACCCGCTGCCCGGGTTGGGTGCTGAGCTGGTCGGCCATGTGGCTGCGGGTACCGGTGGCGATGATGCGCACCGAGCGGGCGGTGATGCCACGGCGGCCCCCGCGGCCGGGCCGTGCCAGGCGGCGTACCTCGTAGAGCGCCCACGGCGAGTGCTCGAGGCGGGCGGTGAAGCGCGCCATCACCTCGTCAAGTCCGGCCTGGGCGACAAGCTCGGCGGCGCTGCTGTTCTCGATCAGCGTTTGGGCCGGATTGAGGCTGCGGGCAACAAATTCCAGGAACAACGCCTCGGCGCCGCGCTCGGGTTCGGCGCGGTAGCGCTGCACTTGCTGGGACCGGCCGGTGGCTGTGGCCATCGAGAACGGGCAGAATCCGCATGCTGATTTGGGGATCGCTTCACCCAGGATGTCCAGGACGAGACGCTGGCAATCGGCGCGGGTCCAGCCCCACTCCAGCAGCGGATACCAGCCGGTGCGGGTGGCGGTGTTGTAGGTGCGGTCTTTGGCGGCGCGCCCGGATTCGTTGGCCTCGAAGCCGATCGCGTGCCGGTAGGGGTGTCCGGCGGTGATGCGCGCGATCACCGGATCTAGGCAGTCGCCTTTGGCGTGCATCGAGCAGGCCCTGATCCCGCCGCGCTGAGGCACCGTGCCTGCCGCCAGCATCTCCTGGCCCAGTGTGTAGTCGCCATGGGCGAACAGCGTTGCGGCGCTGCAGGAATCATCGAGGATCACGACGCCGTCTCCGGCGCGTGTGGTGGTGCGGGCGCAGCGTGCCACTTGGATGAAGCGCACCCGGTGGCGCGCCAGCAGCGGCAGCACCAGCCGCGAGACCGCATCGGTGGTGGCCGCGAACTCATGGCCGGTCATGGCCGTGAGCACCACCAGGTCGGCAAGCTCGAAGTCGCGTGAGCTGGCGTCGGTGAGCCAGCGCAGCAGCATGGCCGTGGAGTCCAGACCCATCCCGAACGAGGCGCACACACGCGGAATCGGTGCTGTGGTGTCGAGACCGGCCAATCGCGAAACCGTTGGCGCGCTTGCCATCATCGTACATCTCCCTACTCGAAAGTGTTGTCTATAGTCTACCTCTTGATGTAGACTATAGACAACACCCAAACGGGAAGGAAACCGATGACAATCACCGCCAACCACGCCCAGCTCCCGCTGGACTGGAACACCGCCGGATGCCCGCTACCCGCACCCCGGACGGCGACAGCGGCGAGCACGCCCGACCTGGCCGACTACGACCGGATCCTGGTCAATTCCAGCGCCGGGAAAGACTCGCAAGCCAGCCTGCACGTCGTGGCCACGGCCGCACGCGCCGCCGGTGTCAGCGACCGCATCGTGGTGGTGCACGCCGACCTCGGCGACGCCGAATGGGACGGGGTGCCCCAGCTGGCCGCCGAACACGCCGCCCACTACGGGCTGCGCTTCGAGCTGGTAGGGCGCGCACGCGCCGGCAAGACCGAAACGATCCTCGAACGGGTCGCCCAACGCGGCAAGTGGCCCGACGCGGCACGGCGCTGGTGCACCAGCGACCACAAACGCGGCCCCATCCGCACCCTGATGACACGGCTGAGCGCTGAGCTGCGCGAGAGCGGCCAGGCACTCGACCGCCCCGTGGCCCTGCTCAACGTCATGGGACTGCGCGCCGAAGAAAGCCCCGCCCGCAGTCGCCGAATCCCCTACGCCCACAACCACTCAGCCAGCAACGGACGCCGCCGCGTCGATGACTGGTACCCCATCCACGACTGGCCACTGGCCCGCGTGTGGGACACCATCGCCGCCGCAGGCACCCGCCCCCACCCCGCCTATGCGGCCGGGATGACCCGCCTGTCCTGCCGGTTCTGTGTCCTGGCTTCCCGCGCCGACCTGATCTGCTCAGCACGGCTCAATCCCGAACTCGCCCAACGCTACGCCGCCGTGGAGCAACAGACCGGACACCGATTCCGGGTCGACCTGAGCATGGCCGACGTCATCGCCGCCGCCGCAGGCACCGCCCGCCAACCCACCGACCAACTCACCCTGCTCACCCCCTGAATCCCAGCCAACCCCGAATCGACCAAGGAGCCCCTAAATGAACACCACCCCAGCCGCAGTCCCGAACAGGCCCGCCCGCTCAGGCCGCGTACACGCCCCCGGCCTGAGCGCCGAACAGCTCGCCGAGATCCAGGCCGCGGTGGCCACCCACCCCAGCACCTGGCAACCCAGCGGCCAGCCCACCGGCATCACCTACACCGACATCTTCTGCGGCTACGGCGGATCCAGCATCGGACTGACCAACGCCGGACTGACCCTGGCCCTAGGCGCAAATCACTGGGACAAAGCCATTTCCACCCATGCCCTCAATTTCCCGGATGCTGATCACCTGATCGCTGATGTGTCCAACTACGACATGCGCCGGCTCCCGCGCACCGACGTGCTGTGGGCCTCCCCCATCTGCACCGAACTGTCCCCAGCTGGGGGCCGCGCACGCCGCCAAACGCAATTGTCGCTCCTGGAGCCCGACGGACACGTCCCCACCGCCGCACTCGACCGCACCCGCGCCACCTTCTGGGATGTCGTCCGGGCCACCGAAGTACACCGCTACCAGATCGTCTGCGTCGAGAACGTCGTCGAAGCCGCCAGCTGGGAGCTGTTCAACGTCTGGCTGGCCGCGATGGACACCCTGGGCTACACCCACCAGTTCATCTCGGTGTCCTCGGCCCACATCGGCGACGACACCAACCCGCACGCCCCGCAATGGCGCGACCGCCTCTACATCTTCTTCACCTCAACCCGACTGCCCTCCATTGATATTCGGCCCCGACCGCTGGCCTGGTGCCCGGACTGCGACGAAATCAACCACGCCGTGCAATCTTGGAAACGCCCCACCGCCCGCCACATCGGCAAGTACCGCACCCAATACACCTACCGCTGCCCCAACACGGCATGCCGCAACCGCGTCGTCGAACCCTTCGTGCGCCCGGCCGCCACCGCAATCGACTGGACCGACCTGGGCCAGCGCATCGGCGACCGCACCAAACCGCTTGCCGCTGCCACCATGCGCCGCATCCGCACCGGCCTGCAGCAATTCGCCCAACCCGCCGTCATCTCCACCAACCACGGCACAGACGGCGAGACCCGCACCGCCCCGGCTTCGGGCGCCCCGCTGCCCACCCGCTCCACCAAGAACGGCGAGGCCATCGCCTGCCCACCGTTCCTGCTTGACCGTCGCGCCTACCACGACGGCGACGCGCGCCGTATCAAACCCGTCAGCGAACCAGTCGGCACCATCACCGCCAACGGCCGCCCCCACACCGTGGTCACCCCACCAATGATCGTGCCCGCCGGCGGATCCTGGAACGAAACCGCCACCACCACCGGCGAGCCGTTGCGCACCCGCATGACCCGCGACACCGAGGGCCTGTGCACACCCGCACCCTGGATCACGGTGCTGCGCAACCACGCCGACGTCACCCCCCTTAGCGACCCGCTGGCCACCGTGGCCACCGGCGGCGGCACCGGAGGAGGCCACCAGGCGCTCACCGTGCCCCCAGGAGCCTTCATCCAAAAACACCACGGCGGCCTGGACTACACCGCGATCGGCCACATGACCAAAAGCGTGACCGACCCCCTGCCCGGCATCGTCGCGCGACCCAACCTGTCCCTGGTCATCCCCTACCGCAAAGGCACCGCCAAACCCACCGGCGAACCCCTGCACACCGTCGCCACCCGCGACTCGGCCGCCCTGCTGGCCGCGACCGGAAGCATCGACGTCAACGACTGCCGCTTCCGGATGCTCACCCCGCGCGAACACGGCCGCGCCCAACGCTTCGCCGACGACTACCGCGTCGTGGGCAACCGCTCCGAGCAGACCATGGGCTTCGGCAACGCGGTCAGCGCCAACGTCGCCCAATGGCTCGGCGGCATCATCGCCCACTTACTGACCGCCACCTGACCCGTGGCACCTCACCCACCCGAACACCACCGGGAAAAGACGCCAGGAGAAGAACAAATGAACACCGCACAACCCTCGACAATTCGCCGCGATAGTTTCGCAAATACCAACAATCGAGCGAATTTCCATAAACAGCGCATACAAACAAATTCTGGCACTCGCAACAATGGCACAAATGACCTGCTTAATTTGCCTCAAACAATGGCTTTAAGTAGCCGAATACGCTATGCTGTATATATCACCACCCGACCGTTCCAATACCATTCAGGGGGACCCGTGAACACCATTCTCTACACGAAGCCGAATTGCGTTCAGTGTGATGCGACAAAGCGCGCTCTCGCCAAATCTGGCATTCCGCACGAACTCGTCGACATCACCGTCGAACCCGACGCGCGTGACTACGTGCTATCCCTGGGCTACCTGCAGGCGCCCGTGGTCATCGCCGGCGACCAGCACTGGTCGGGCTTTCGTCCCGACCGCATCAAAGCCCTGGTCAACGACCTCATGCAGGCGGTGCCCGCATGAAAACCGCAGCCTGGCGCCGGGGCCTGCGCTACGTTGCCGCCGCGTCCGTAGCAGGGGTCCTCGCACGATTCGCCGCACAGCGCACCCGCCCGTCGCGCCGTGCCGCATCGGACCCCGACCCGGCAGCAACCCCCGCCGGTGAGGTCATCCGCTGGCCCAACGGCGACATCTGGATTCCCACCCCGATGCCGCTGAGCGGCCTGTTCGGCACCCCCACCCGCCGCGACTGGCAACACCACGCCCGAGCCGCCACCGCCCAAGCCCGCGCCCTGGCGCGAGTGGTCACCCTCTACGACTCCCACCGCGCCGATGCGCAGGGGTTATCCCAGCGGCCCGCCCCGCACCAGTGAAAGCCGCCGACATGCATACCACCGAACTGCACGTGGGCACCCTGGTGCGGGCCGCTGACAACGCCGCCATGTTGGCGCGCTGCGCGTGTTCGACCACACCACACAGCGGGCCCACGCAAGGCATCGTCGTGGACACCACCAGCGACCACGCCGCCATCACCTGGATCGACTACCGCGGCCCCCAACACCGCGCCTACCTGATCGACCCAACCCTGTTGGTCCCGGCGCTGCCCGAAGCCCCAGCCGCGCCCCACAGCATCCCCAGCATCCAGATCGCCGAACACCGGTGCTGCGCCGACCACACCCGCATACGCAGCACCGGCCTACGGTTCATCACACTCGCTGATGCCAACAACGCGCTGCGCGCCATCGCCGACGCCTACGCTCCCCTGGGCCCCTCCCTATCCCTGGACCCCGGTCCCCGCTTTGCCGGCAACCTTCTGGTAGCCCTGCGATGGAGCATGCACACCACCGTCTACCGCCTCGAAACCGTCACACCATCAAACCTCTACGAGCGCATCCACGCCCACCCCGTCCGCTTCTGAAACGTCGAAGGAGAACTCCACGTGGCCGACATCGACTACGGCGAGGCGTGGGACTTCGTCGACGCCGCCGGCAGACCCCACCAGTTGCGCTTCCGCCGCAATTTCGCACCCCCCGACGATCCGCGCGTGTTCGACGGAACCGGTCAACTCATCGCCGTCGTCACCGGCGCAGGGCGCGCCGACCACGGGGACGAAATCGCAATCAGCCGACCCACGGTGAATCAGCGCGAGATCGACGCCGCGCTGCACGGCTGGCAGGACTGGGCCACTGCCTACCTCGACGACGCGCAAGGCTACGCCGTCGTCAACCTTTCCCTCATCCAAGGGCGCATCCAGGCCGCCGGACTCGGCCCCGCAGAACACACCGCCTAAGGCCCCTGCACCGCGCCCTCAAAACAGCGAGGGCTCAGAACCCCACAGCGCATCGCGTACCGCCTGGGCATCCCACACCCCGTTACGCACCGCCTCGCGCAACGCCACCGACCGCAGCCGTCGCGCATCACGGCCCGGCCCGCGCGTCAGTGGACGGCCTCCGCCTCGGCCCATGCGCGCCATGCGCGCCATGTTGTCGCCCTGGGTGCCGCCCACTACGTGCTGGCGCCGCGCGTGCGGCGCATTGACCTTCACGCACACCGGCAGATCGCACTCGTGCAACGCCAACACCTGCGCGCCGATGCTTCCCCGGTCCAAGGCCAGCGCGTACCGATTAGCCCGCACACAAAACCCCACCCCGTGACGAGTCAGGAAAAAACGGCCGTAGCCATCCGCACCAATACTGCCGACCCAAATGCTGCAGTCCCCCTCATCGGGTCCGACCACGACCTTGCTACGAAACCGCGCCACCTCCCCGGCATGCGCGATCGGGTCGACCCACAATGATGACGCTCTGCATGACATAGCGCGCAGGTTAGGCCCCGGCACCGACATCGCTGCTCGGCGCACCGCCACCACCTAGTGCACCCGGCGACTCGACCGCCACCACCGCCGCGCTGGGCGCCTGCTGCGCCGCACTTTTCAGCAGCGCGCGCAGCTCGGCGACGCTGGTCTGCGCGAGCTCGGCGATGGCCTGCAGCGACTCACCACGTTGCTGCAACCGCACAATCGCCTCAGCGGCCTTCTTCTGATGCTCGCAGCGGCGGCGCTGACCCTCCGCGCGGATCTGCTCGATCCGCTCGGCCTCCCAGTCGGTAATCCCACCAAGGCGGCCCTGGGCTAGCAGCAACACCGCGGTGTCCTCCACGTTCTGACGCTCACGCTGCACTCGCGCTTGATTGGCGCGCGTCTGAGCTTCACGGACTGCTCGGCGCGCCTGACTCTTCGACTTGATGTTCACCATGGGCCGCACAGTAAGCGCGCCGGCGGCAACTCAGCCACCAATTCCAGCAACTTCGCCCACCGCCAACACATCAGCTTCCTTCCACCCGATCACCTCTTCCTCGACTTGCCTGACCACACCCCTCGACCTGCCCTTCCGCCGATCACCTCCAGCGACACCACCGCCAGCGCCCCACCCGCCGAACCGATTCGACCCACCCCAAACACCACACACCTCTTGCATGAAGGTCACGTTTTGATAACAACGCCCCGGGCGTTGTAGGACAGCTCGCCGCTCGCTTTCCTACTGTGCGCGCCAGAGGTGTTGGCGTGACGATGACTTTGCACAAACTGACCGCCGGAGACGGGTACGAATACCTGACCCGGCAGGTCGCGGCTGCCGATGCCACCGACCTCGGACGCAGCTCGCTGGCCGACTACTACTCGGCAAAAGGCGAGTCCCCCGGCCACTGGGTGGGCTCCGGGCTGGCGTCACTGTCAGAAACCGGAACCCGTGAGGTCTCCCCGCACACCCTCGAGAAGGTCTACGCAGTGCCGGCGGGCTCGGTGGTCAGCGCCGAACAGATGCGAGCCCTCTTCGGCGAAGGCCGCCACCCCAACAAAAAGGCCATCACTGACTACGTGACCGCCCGTGGAGTGCATCCTGCCGCGGCCGCACAGGCCACCAAGCTCGGCCACGAGTTCTACATTCGCGACGGCGAAACCGGCTTCACCCGCGCCCTGGCGGTGGCCTACCGCGAACACAACGAAGCCTTGGGCCAGGAGTGGAACGCGCCCATCAGCGCGTCGCTGCGCGCCACCATCCGCACCACACTCGCGCGCGAAACCTTCGCCAAGCGCTACGGCCGCGCGCCCGCCGACGAGCGCGAACTAACCGGTTTCATCGCCCGAGAAACCAGGGCGCGCACCACCGCGGTCGCCGGCTACGACTTGACGTTCAGCCCAGTCAAATCGGTATCGACGTTGTGGGCGATCGCCCCGCGCGAGGTCAGCGGGATCATCGAGAAAGCCCACGACGCAGCCGTTGCCGACGCCCTGCAGTGGCTGCACGAGAACGCCGCGTTCTCCCGCTCAGGCACCAACGGCATCGCCCAAGTCGACACGACCGGTCTGATCGGCGCCGCGTTCACCCACCGCGACTCACGTGCCGGTGACCCCGATCTACACACCCATGTAGCGATCTCCAACAAGGTTGCCGTGCGCGACGCCCACGGCATCACGCGGTGGCTCGCGCTGGACGGTCAGCCACTGCACCGGGTCGCGGTGGCCGCCTCCGAGGTGTACAACACGCGGCTAGAAGCCCACCTCGGACACCGACTGAACCTACGATTCGCCGCAGTCAAACCCTCGCGAGCAGCCAAGCGGCCCATCCGCGAAGTCGTCGGCGTGTCCACCGAATTGATGCAGCTGTGGTCCTCACGCCGCGCGGCGATCGAAACCCGCACTGCAGAGCTGTCCAAAGCGTTCCAGCACACCCACGGCCGCGAGCCCAGCTTCGTGGAGATGATCGCGCTTGCCCAGCAGGCCACGCTGGAATCGCGCGAGGCCAAACACGAGCCGCGCTCACTGGCCGAGCAGCGTCACACCTGGCGCACCCAGGCGATCGACTTGCTCGGCGGTGCGCGCGAACTCACCGCGATGCTCAGCGCGTGTCTGTCCCAGCCGGCGCGGCATCGCGAGCCTGTCACCGAGGCGTGGATCACCGAGCGTGCCGCCGAGGTGATCGCCACCGTGTCGACGGCCCGGGCAACCTGGCAAGCCCACCACGTGTTCGCCGAGGCGCAACGCATCGTCCGCGGTTTCGGGCGCACCGCCGAAGACACCCTCGCCCAGCGCATCACCGACGCCGCACTCTGCGACACGTATTCGATTCCGATCGCCCGCGTCGCCGATGAGGATCTCGCAGAACCCCAGGCGCTGCGGCGCCGCGACGGAGTCAGTGTCTACACCCGCCACGGGGCCGCCCTGTTCACCAGCGCCGACATCGTAGCCGCCGAACGACGGATCCTGCACGCTGCGCACCTACAGGACGGGCGCACCGCCAGCGACGACGACGTCGCACTCGCGCTGGCTGATGCCGCAGCGCGCGGCAAAGACCTCAATCCTGGACAGGCCGCCCTGGTCACTGACATGGCCACCAACGGCCGGCGTTTGGCGCTGGCGCTGGCCCCGGCCGGTTCAGGCAAGACCACCGCGATGGCCGCACTCGCCCACGCCTGGCGAAGCTCGGGCGGTACGGTGATCGGTTTGGCGCCCAGCGCCTCGGCGGCCATCACCCTGGGTGCCGACTTGGACGCCGTCAGCGACACCGTCGACAAATACACCTATTCGATCGACAACCCGTCGGGATCGCAGTTGCCGCAGTGGTTTCGCGACATCAACGAACACTCGCTGCTCATCGTCGACGAGGCAGGCAAAGCAGGCACCGGCCAGCTCGACGCCCTGATCGCGCACGCGCTGGCCAAAGGCGCCAGCGTGCGCTTGATCGGCGATGACCACCAGATCGCGTCAATCTCGGCCGGAGGCGTCCTGCGCGACATCGCCGTCGAAACCGGTGCGTTGACCCTGTCACAAATCGTTCGGTTCACCTCACCGGCCGAAGCAACGGCCACACTGGCGCTCCATCGCGGGGACCCCGCCGGCATCGGCTTCTACATCGACCACCAGCGGGTGCATGTCGGTTCCGAGGCCACCGCCGCGGACATGGCATTCGACGCCTGGCACACCGACATCATTGCCGGGCACGACAGCATCCTGCTGGCCCCGACCAACGCCATCGTCGATGACCTCAACGCGCGCGCCCGCACCGCACGATTGGCCGCCGCCAGCGAAGCCGACTCGCACTTTCGCGTGGGCAGACAAGCGCTGTTATCCGATGGATTGCACGCCTCGGTCGGCGACATTGTGCGCACCCGAAAAAACGCCCGCTGGTTACGTTTATCGACCACCGACTACGTCCGCAACGGATACGCCTACGAGGTCGTTAAAGTCGGCAAAAACGGGTCGCTTCGAGTGCGCCACACCGGTAGCGGCCGCGAAACCACCTTCCCCGCCCGCTACGTCGCCGAACACGTCACTTTGGGCTACGCCTGGACCATCGACAGCGCCCAAGGATTAACCGCCGGACACCGCTGCCACACCGTCGGCGCCGACCATCTCAGCCGGCAACTCCTCTACGTCGCACTGACGCGCGGACGCAACGAAAACCACATCTATCTCTCCACCGCCGAAGCCGACCCCCACCGCGTCCTTGCCCCCAAAGCCACCCACCCCGACACCGCGGTTGACGTATTGACCAAAATCCTGGCCCGCGATGAAGCCCAAGTTTCGGCCACGACGGCCTCCCGCAACGCCGAGGACCCCTTCACCCGACTGGGCCCCGCCGCCGACATGTACTACGACGCGCTAGGAACCCTCGCCGAAATCCACGCCGGCAAAGCAGTCATGACGCGCATCGACACCTACGCCGACACTGTCTACGGCGGACTGACCGACATGTCCGCGTGGCCAACGCTGCGCAAGCACCTGGCCATCCTCGCCGTGGGCGGCGACGATCCGATCACCAGACTGGCCGCCGCCGCCAACGCCCGCGAGCTGGGCACTGCCGCCGACGTCGCCGCGGTGCTGGACTGGCGCCTTGACCACAGCGGCAACCACAACACGAGTACCGGGCCGCTGGCCTGGCTACCCGCCATCCCCGAACCGTTGCACTCCAACGCACAAGTCGGCCCCTACCTCGCCAGCCGCGCCCAACTAAGCACCGACCTCGCCGAACAAATCCGCACCACCGTGCACACATGGACCGCCGGCAGCGCCCCGGCCTGGGCACGAACCCTGATCACTACCGATCCCGACCTGACCGCTGACATCGCCATATTTCGCGCCGCACACCACGTCGCCGCCGAAGACACCCGCCTGCTAGGCGCCGAGCAATACGCGAACCGCTCACGCACAGTGCAGCGCCGCCTCGAACAGCGCGCCACCGCAGCGATCCTCACGCAGCGCCCCGACACCGCCCGCTGGCGCCAACTCATCGACGGCATCGATCCCCGGATCACGACCGACACCTACTGGCCCCAGCTGGCAGACCACCTCGCCGATGCCGCCCGCAGCCGCTCCGACCTGGCCGCCCTGGTCACCACCAGCGCCAACGAACGCCCACTCCCCGACGAACTGCCCGCCGCCGCCCTCTGGTGGCGAATCTGCGCCGAGCTATCCCCCACCGCGACCCTCGAGACCACCCACTCCGGTATCCGCCCACCATGGATCCGCGATCTGCACGCTCTCTTCGGCTCCACGATCGCCGAAACCATCGTCGCAGACCCCGCCTGGCCGGGACTGGTGTCGGCGATCGCCGCCTCTGACCCCACTCGCTGGACTCCGCCTGACCTCCTCCACGTCGCCGCCGAACAACTCAGCGACGCCGACCCCGACCGCCACATCCCCATCACCGACTACGCCCGACTCATCACCTACACCATCGACCTGCTCTGCACCCCCCACCGCTACCGGCACGACGACGAACAACTCCCCGACCACCCACCCCATAGCCCCGACGACGAGGAACAACTCCCCCCGGACCTCCAAGCCCACGACACCGGCGCCCCCACCGATCACGCGCACCCACACCTCGACGAACCCAACCCGTTCCACACCGAGCCGCCCCCGGACCACCACGACATACCCGATCGTTTCGCGGGCACCGCCCACGCCCCGCTCGAATTCGCGCAGCTGGCCGCCCAACGGCCCGCAGCCCCCCACCTCGCCCCAGCCCTCGCCGATGTCTACGCACTACGCGACCGCTTCACACTCAGCCGCACCGAACTCGACGCACTAGAGCGCGAGGTCCGCGCCAACAACGGTCCCGCCATGCGCGCCGCCGCGCCCCGGATCCCCGACATGCGCCACCGGGCCGACGCCGATCGCCCCTACCTGATCGCCATCGAAGAAGTCATCGCCGCATGGACCGAAGCCGACCACAGCTACGAAAACGCGCTGCATCAACTCAACGCCGCACAGACCCACCTCGACGAACTGCGCCTCACACCCCAAGCCGATCCGCTCGACATCGAATCCGCCAGCCGATACGTCGACCTGCTGGTCGCCACCCTTCCCGCCGACAGTCCCGCCCACCAATTCCAGCCGCAACTCGCCCAAGCACACCAGGACCGGGCCGCCGCCGCCGGCGGCGCGGCACACATCATCAGCGGCGCACAGGTCGACGCGTTCATCGCAGCCACCACCGACCAGGACCTCGCCACCCTCAACCGCGCGCGACGCGAGCACGCCGACCTAAGCGCCCAACTCGACCGAGCCGAAGCCGCCGCCGCCGCCGCGTTCGCCGCAGCAACCACCCGCACCGCGCAACACATCGCCGACCAACAGCAGCATCTCGCCACCGAAATGCGCGTCCTTGAAGTCGCCGGCACCAACCGCCCCGACCGCGGCGTCACTATCGGGCCCACCGCGCTGACCGGCCTGGACCCCAACCACGCCGCCAGCCTGTCCGCGCTCGCCCAACTGCCCTTCACCGTCACCGCGCTCCATGCGCCCCCCGGCAAAGACCGCACCCAAGCGCTGCACACCCTGCACAGCGCCTACACCGCAGCAGGACGAAAAGTGCTGTGGTGCAGCCCAACCGAAGAACAAGCGCAACAGGCAGCCGGCGAACAACTCGCCGATAGCGCTACCAGCGTCACCGCCGCACACACCAAACTGAGCCAACGCACCTGGCAGCTTCCGCCCAACAGCCTGGTCATCATCGACAACGCCACCAGCGCCGACCCCCACCAACTCGCCGACATCGCCGAGCTCGTCGACCAATCAAACGCACGGCTCATCCTGATCAACCCCAGCCACCACCATCAGTGGCCACCCCCGCCCGCCGAGCGTCTCCTGCGCCTACTCGACAGCGAATTACCGTGGAGCATGACCATAGGCAGCGAGCTGACACCGGCCCGCAACCCGCTGCGTCAGTCACCGCCTGACCAGCAACCGATCCTTCACCAATCTCGCCAGCTAGCACCTGACGTGGTCGACGAACCACTCAGGAAAATCCTGCACCGGGCCGACCAGCTCCACACCGCCAATGCCAGCGCCTACCAGCGTCATCTCACAATCACCTGGACACGCAGACAAGATCGCGCCATCAGCACCCTCGACCTGGCCCGTGACGACGGCATCGAGCCCGGCTAAATTCTGTTTCGTGCCGGCGCACGCCGTGGTGCTGCCACCCCGCCGATGGCGGCGAGCACGTCAACAGCGATTCGCTTCGCGACGGGAAGCCTGCCCATGCCCTCGTCGTCTTGCGGTCGCTGCGACCGCATTGCGTCACGGTCTCCTCGGGCTCCTGGCGCGGTTGGCTGACCTGGGGCTTTCAACGATCAAAGCGTGGGAATCGGGCCGCCGGAGCCCGCAAGTTGACCTTCTCAAGCGAGCGATGGACATTCTTGAAACGCCGTTGACGTCCTCCCCACGGCTGAAGCCGGGGGATTCCAACCCGTTCATGCTGCGTTAGCGGCGTTGGGGGTGTGGAGCAGTAATTCCTCGCGGTTTCCTGCTGGTTCCTGCTTCGGTGACCGCGCGCGGCCCGCTGGCTGGGTTTGGTCTTCACAGGCGGTGACCGCAAGCCCTGCGGCCAGTATGTTGTTGGCGGCGTTGATGTCCGCATGCTCGTGATGCGAGCAGTGGGTGCACCGGAATACCGCTTGGCTCTCACGGGATTTCGGGTCCACATGGCCACACTGTGAGCAGCGTTGTGACGTATAGGCCGCCGGCACCGCCACCACGGTGGTCCCGGTGTAGCGGGCCGCCGAGGACAGTGCCAACGCGAACTGATGCCATCCCTTGCCGAGGATGGCACGGTTGAGCCCGGATTTGGCAGCCACGTTGCGTCCGGGAGCTTGCAGTGTTCCTTTCGCCGAGCGGGTCATGTTGCGGGTTTTCAAATCTTCGACTACCACCACGGCATTGACCGTTGCAAGTTGGTGGGCGGTTTGGGCACAGAAATCCAGCCGCCGGCGCCGCTCGCGCGCCCGCAGCGCCGCCAGCTCGGCCCGGGCCTTGTCCCGGTTGGCCGAGCGCTTCGCGCACCGCGACAGCCGCCGCTGCAACGCCAGCACACGCCGGCGCTCACCGGCGGTCGCGAAGACACGGTCGATCAACTCCCCCGCGCTGGTCGCGATCGCCGTGGCCACGCCGCGGTCCACTCCCACTGCCGTGCCCGGCGCGCTGTGCTGGGCGGGGGTGCGTTCACCGTCGTCGACCAGCACCGAGATGAACCAGTGGCCTGCGCTGCGGACCACGGTGGCCGAGCGGATGGTTTCACCGTCCAAGGAACGCGACGCGCGGAACTTCACCCAGCCCAGCTTGGGCAGCTTGATCCGCGCATGCTGGCGGTTGAGCTTCTCGACGACCATCTTGTTGCCCTCGGGGAACCGGAACGACGGCGGCCACCGCCGGCCGGAGCGCCACCGCACCCGAAACGTGCCCTGGGTGCGGCACGCCTTGTCCAGGTCCATCAACGTCTGCTGCAGGCAATGCCCCGGAACGTCTTTGAGCCACGGATGCTCGGGTTTCGCTTCGGCAAGCTCCTTAGCCTGGGGCTGGTAGTTCATCCACGCTCCACGTCGGCGGTACTCGCGGCGCTGCTCAAGGCCGGTGTTCCACACCGCCCGGCACGCTGCCCCGATCTGCTCGGCGTACCGCGCCTGCTCCTGGCTGAATTCGACCCGAAATCTTCGCCCCGTCAGCATGACTCAGCGGTCCTTCTGCGTTTCGACGTACCGCTTGATCACCGACAACGGCGCAGCCCCGACCGTGGCGACGAAGTAGGAGTTGGTCCACAGCGACGGCAAGCGCGAACGCAGCCACGGGAATTCCTCACGCAACAGACGCGAGGACCGGCCCTTGATGGCCTTGACCAACTTATGCACCCCGAACTGCGGATCCACCTCCACCACCAGGTGCACATGGTCAGGCATAGTCTCCAACTCGATCAACCACGCCCCCTTCTCGGCGATCACCTCGGCGATGATCTCCTTCAGACGCGCCTCCATCCGACCGCCAATGACCTTGCGGCGGTACTTCGGGCACCACACCACGTGATACGCGCACGCAAACGCGATATTCGCGTTCGCCCGCAACGTAACACCCACAACCGACAACATTAGACAAATAGCGGCTATCTAATAAAGCGGCACGCCCGATACACGGCAAGAGTGGCCACCACAACACGAACCTGACGCGCTCACCCCCAGGGCTAAAGCCCGGGGTCCGCCGCGCTACCTACGTCTCGATCGAGTCCGCAGAACTGACGCTCACCGACGCGAATGCTTCAACGCTGGCCCATCTTCTCGGCATACCGACCGACACCTACCGCACCTCGTACCGACGTGCACGAACTCGCCCGGCCGGAACGTCCGCGTGACGGCGACCGAACTAGACCCGCCTCGTACAGCCAGCGATTCACATCCTTAGTCGGCGACGATGTTATAGGCGACCAAGACCTCGTGCGTCGCGGTCTCCATGTCGGTGCGGGCGATGGCGCTGATGGTGCTGAGGTCTGCGGTGAGAAGGTCGATTGACGGGTCGGCAGCGTTGCGTACCTTGGCTTTTCGGGTTGCTTGTTCGATGACGCTGCGCACAAAGCGCGCGTTGTTGGCGACGTCAATGAGGAATGCGGCGTCGGTGTCGACGGTGTTGGGTGTGGTGCACAGCCAGTCGACGACATCTCGCAGGTGTTCGATAGCGTCGGGTCGGATATTGACGTGGGATCGCGCAGCGAACAGGCCGGCGATCTCGATGAGTTCGTCAGCGGTGTTGGACGTGAATTCCAGCTGGTAGGGGAATCGTCCGCGAAGACCAGGGTTGGCGGCCAGCATGCGGTTCATGGGCGCTGCATATCCGGCGAGTGCGATCATGGTGTCGTCGCGGTGGTCTTCGGCGAATTTCATGATGGTGTTCAACGCGATTCGCCCGAAGTCTCGTTCGAGGTCGGGGTTGTAGAGGTCGGGAGCCTCATCGATCAGAAGGGCTCGTCCCCTTGCGCTGTCGAGGACCGCCGCAGTTTTAGCTTCTGTCTCTCCGATGACTGCACCAACGAGGTGTTCGCGGGACACCTCGATGAATTGCGGCGATTCGAGAATACCTAGGCCGAAATACATTTCGCAGATTAGACGGGCGATGGAGGTTTTGGCGGTGCCGGGGGGGCCGACCAACGTCATGTGCAGCGTTTCCCGTTGTCCGATTTGGACCCCGCGCTCAGCCATTTTCTGGTCGTAGATTTTGGCGAATTTCAGTTCATTGACATGTTCTTTGACGCGGCGGAGACCGATGAATTGATCCAGCTCACGCTGGGCCTTATCGAGGACGTTCATGGCGTCTTCGTGCTGTCGCGCTTGACGTAGCTCAGCGGTTGACGGGCCAGATTTGGGGTCCCAGGGATTGGTGCGTTCGGCGATCGCCTCAGGTGTGGTCACCAGCGGGCCATAGGTTGGGTCTGCCAGTGCCGCGGCGGCACCGGGCCACAGTTCGCCGGCTACGGTTGCCGAGGTGAATTCCGCGCGGGCCGCGGGCTCGTTGCCCAGAGCTCGTTGACACAGTCCGCGGTAGTAGGCCGCTTCGGCCACGATGCGCTGGGTGTCGCTGGCGTCGCCGTCAAGCCTGGCCTGTTCGGCAGTTCCTGCGAGGGTAGTCAGGGTGGCCAGCGCGGCTTCGAATGCGCCCAGGCCCGTTTGTGCGATCCCTTTGAGTAGTTGGGTTGCGACATCGACGATGCCGTTGTCGCGGGGTGCCGGACGCGCGATCCAGTCGAGGACGTCGGGCCAGCGCTCGGTGACGTGGTGCAAGGTGGCGCCGAGGAATCGGTGAACTTGTGTCTGCTGAGGATGTTCGTTGGCGAGGTCTATGGCGGGCAGGACCGCCGCGGCGGCGGTGTAGTCGCCGTCATGCAGAAGTCCTGCGACATAGGCAAGTCCGATGCCGGCGGGGGTGTAGGGGTAGAGGTCGATGAGCACCGGGGTGGGGACTGTGGGCATGAGTGCGGTGTCAGGCAGTCCGATGCGCCGCGTTTCGCGGTGCAGCGTGGCGCGCGCCTCGTAGGCTCCGCGCAGCGTGGGGGTGGTCAGATCGCCTGCGGCAGCTAAACCCATCCACGCGTCACACATTCCTGGGTCGAGTTCGACGGCTCGGCGAAAGGCATCGCGGGCGGCCCAATGGTCGGTTGGGCCGTGCCCGAGAATGCCCAGGTGCGTAGTTCCGGAATCAAAGTGGTCGCGGGCGCTCACGGGTGATCATCTTTCGCTGTCGGTGCAGAGGCGGCGGGTGTCGGAGGAAATTCTAGGGCGGGGTCCACGCCGGCGGGGTCCGAGCGGTCGCCGCCTGCAACTGCTGGATCAGTGGTGTCAGCGGTCGGCGCCTGGTGTGAAGGAGCGGCGGGGGTTTGCCGTCGTGAGGTAGCCGGTGGGCGAGAAGGCAGGGGCGGCAACGACGCATCAGAGGATGGCCACCGATCATCGTGCGCCCACTGTCTGTGATCGGCGTTGCTCGATGCCGAAGGATCCTCGTACAGGGGATAATCGATATCTGCACCACCTGGCGAATGTGTCCTCGTCGAGGCGGGCTCGGAGGGTTGCGAGGTGTTCTTGCCCTGGCGCGCGTGGTGCAGCGCGTAGGCTGCGGCGGCCACGGGCACGGCGACCTCGGGAGCTATTACCGTGCCGGCTGCTTCGGCGGCTGCGACGACTTCGGTGGACTCCCCAGCGGCGGCCGCGCGGCCGGCGGTAGTGGCCACCTCAGAGGCCTCGGCCGGTGCTCCTGCAGCATCGGCCCCTGCCGGGGCGGGTTGTCGCACCGGGCGGGCCTTGACGACGTCGAATTCGGGGGCGTCCTGCGCGCCCGTGGTCGCCTCAGCGTCCTCGGCCTCGTCTGCGGCGCTGCGCGAGCGCCACTGCGCGAAGCGGTCGCGGCCGCGGCGCATCCGATCGACGCCCTGCTGGAAGTCGTCGTATTCGCTTTGGACGCCTGCACGCGCAGACTGCCATACACCGCTGATCTGATGCCCTATCGTGCCCAGCCCGTCGGTATAGAAGTGCTTGTCGATGTAGTGAAACAAAAGGATTGCCACGATGGACCCCAGTCCCACCATCAGCAGCCGCGGCACGACGGTGATGCCCCCGTGACCCAGGGTCGGTGTGGTCAGTGTCCACCCCATTCCGACTGCGGTGATGGCGAGGAAGGTCGTGTAGAGGATCATTTCGGCGGCATGCAAAAACACCTGCGACACGGCTCTGGTCGCGTAATTCTTCGCGCGTTTCCACCCGGTCATCCCCAGTAGTATCGCCGGGCCGACGACGATGCCGTAGTAGGTTGCCTTGGCTCCCACGAGCATGGTGCTGATGCCGACGTACCAGATGAACAGACCCACCAGCATCGCCATGGCCAGCAGGAACAGGCCGAGGACGAAGTCGTTGGCGCCCAGGTGTTGAGCGTGCGCCAGCGCCTGGGGTGCCCCGCAGCCCGCCATCGCATGCGCTGGCCCGGCCGCCGGGTCCTGGTTGACGCTGCTGCGGCCACTGGCGATGATGGCCTGCGACCAGGCGCGCCGACAGGTGCCGACATCGTCGACCACCATGCCGAAGTTTTGCAGCTGCAAAGCAGGGCGGGCGGTGGCCGAAACCATTTGCGACAGAAAGGCATCCAGTTGTCCCTGCAGCGAGGCACCGGGCGCATAAGAGCCGTCGCGTGCTGCCTGAGCGATCTGGAAACCAGTCGCCCGGCCCATCCCCAGTAATCCATGGTCGCTGACCAGATCGTCGATCGGATCCTTAAACAGCGTCCACGACAGCACGAGCATAATTGCTGCGGTACCAACGAGATTCCAGGCCCGGCCCGGGCGCCCGTTGAGGTAGTGGAACCCGGCGAGGGTGACACACACGGTGAGCACCAGGGGGCCTAACCACATGTTGTTGACGAGCGTGCTGACCGCGGCGAATATCGGTCGTCCGATCTGAGCCAGCGCCAGCAGCCAGGAGCTGGACATCGCAAAACGCAGGAACCACAACGAAATTGCGAACACGAACACGACCAGGGCTGCTTCGTTGGTCAGCCACCAGGCCATGGTGCTGTGGGTGACCGCGACCTGCGTGGCCTTCACCATCCAGGAGACCCACGTGCTGGGATCGATAGCGCTCACGCCTTGACCGTTGTTGGCGACCGCCTCGGAGGTGTCCACGACGGACAAGAAATAGCTTTCCAGCGGCACCCCGTCGGTGTCTTTGATCCCCGTCCACCCGATCGCGGCGGCCCCGACATCGGCGGCGGCGCGAGGTGCTGCGATCACCGACCACAAACACAGAAAGTGGATCGCGCCCATCAGACGGATCGACCACTGCGCGCGGCGGTGCTCGGCGAGCCAAATCGTGATCCGGGCGTTCACGGCGCGACCGCCGCTGTGCTGTCCAGATCGCGTGCCAGTGCAGCGGTGGGGGCACCGAAGAATTGGACTCGCGCCGCGCGCCCCAATTCGTCGATGAGAAAACCTTCACCGAGCCGGTCGGGATCGACGGCTCCGGCCTCGGCCACCGACGTTTGGGATCCCTCGCAGTCGTCGAGGATGTCTTCGTCGCGGGTGTTGCCCGGGCTGGTGTCATCACAGAGCGTGACGACCAGTTCGGGATACATGTCGGGATCGATGCGTGCCCACTGCAACGTCAGGTACGCCAACTCCGGGTCCTGGATGCGAAAAATCCACTTCTGGGTGACGAACTTGTCGCCCATGCGGGCCAGATCACGGAAATCCTGTGTGATGAACCAGATTCCGGTGGCATGTTTACGGCCGCGGCGGGTGATCAGATGTGCGGTGCGCGCACCGGCGGGGTAGGCCAGCAGCTGGGCGCACTCCTCGAAGATCATCACATCGAAGCGGTCCGGATAGTCGAACATGTATTGGCGCTCGATGTCGATGAGCAGCCCGTAGATGGCCATTCCGGCCCGCTGGGGGCCACTGAGCTTGAGGTAGAGCTGTTCGTTGGCGATGTCTTCGGCGTCGGGCAAGGCCAAGTTGCCCGTCAGGTACACCGTCGCCGGGGCATCGTAGGGCCGGTAAGGCGGGAGCTGCGGGTCGAAGAAGCCCGGGAAGTCCTCTTCGGCCGTCTCGAGGCGCAGTAGCAGCTCGTCGTGTTCGTGATCCGGTTGCGCCCGTAGATAATTCATAAGATCCCGGTGGTTTCTGATGCCGTTTCGGGTGCGGTTGTCCGGGCGCAGCAGCCGCCGGTACCGTTTGGCGGTCAGACTGTCTGCGCTCACACCGATCCACGGCAAAATATGAGCGGCGGCCAATCGCGCAGCTTCGTGCGGGTGGCAGATCACCAGTGGGTCAAAACACCAGCGGCCGACCGTGGGGTCGATGAAGCGGGCTCCGGGGACCGAGCGCAAAGCTTTGGCCCACTCGGCGATGGTGTCGGGTTCGAACGCCACGATGCGGGCACCGCGCAAAATCAGCTCCAAGGCAGAAAGTTTCGCGCGATTGGATTTGCCGCCGCCGGGGTCCCCGACGATCGCCAATCCGGTGTTCTTGTTGCGCCGCGCTGTTCCCTCGGGGTCATGCAAAATGACGCTGGGCCGCATGGTGGTCTGATCCACTGCTAGCGGGCTGCCTTTGACATTGCCGACGCGCGCGGAAATCAGCGGGAGAAACAGTGACCACAAGTGGGCGGTCGTGGGGTTGCGGAATTCGTCGAGGGGGCTCAACGTCTCGCTGCCGGTATTGAATGCCTTCCACAGCAGGAGCTGCGCTCCGCGATGGCGCGCGACGGCGATGCCGGCAGTGTCGAGTTCTTGGCGGATCTGTTTGACTGCGTCGTCAACGATGTCGGGGTGGTGCGCGCTCACCGCGATGACCACGGTGTGATCGAGTTCTCGCTCAGCGGGATTGGAGTTCAGCTGGGAGCTGTACCGGCGGGTTTTCGACAGCTTCTTGGGCAACTCGTCGTCCTCGTTGCCGCGGGGTCCGCGCTGCTGCATCTGGTCTTTGATGTTCTTGGTGTAGCGATAATTGACGGCCTGTGCGTCCTTGGGGGTGCGAATGTACAAATGTTGCGTCCATTCGATGACGGCCTGGGTCTGCACGTTGAGGAGGGCGTGCAGATAGGAGGCCCGGGGAAATCGCACACCTTGATCGGGGAAGTGCTCGACGGTGAGGAACGTTTGGTAGCACGCAGGCGTGGTGGGCCGCTGCGGGTCGTAGACGCGAAGCATCGGTTTGCAGCTGGGGCGCCACCAAGGGCGGCCGGCATTGTCGCCCTCGTCGAACGCTGCGCGCGTAAAATCTTTGCGGGTCAATGACGTTGGGCCGCCGGAGTGCGTGCTGGGCATCGGTTGGTGCAGCGCCCAGGGCTGCGTCCGGTGAGCGTAGTACCACCGGATTTGTGCCGGGGTGGCCGGTCGGACACCGAATTCGTTGGGCAATGACTGTGCGATGGTGCGTGCAAGGTCGGCGTAATGGGCGAGTGATTTCTCGGACTCTTTGTCGCGTCCGCTGATCCAGTCCACCATCCGTTTGCCCTGCCCCAGAGGTGTGCGACCGGCCGTGCCAGAATCCACCGGTACGGTCAACCAGAATCGCGCGCGTACCGGCCCCTGGTAGCCCACTGCGGCGGTCCTGGTGGGATTGGCGATGATCGGTTCCCAGTGTCGACATTGAGTGACCCAGCCGGGCTTGCCGGCATGGGAGCCGACCATGCTGCGCAGGATCGTGTTCTTGTCCTCGGCGACCAGCAGCATCCGCAGCATCGATCCGGACGGCAAGTATCGGCCAAGATTGCGGGTCTGTTTGGCCGCCCACTGGTGCTTTTGGTAGGAGCGCATCAGTGTGGGCAAACCTTCGATGAGGAATTCGGCGTAGACCCCTCCGCGGGTAAAGACCAGGTTGTGGTGCACGCGCTCGGGCGGGTTGACGCCCGGGTCGACCCGCACACCCGGTGGGCTGTCGCCGCCAGGCACCGCTGCACTGGTGACATGCGGAGGCCGGAACATGTTTCGGGCGAACCGTATTCGCGCTGACAGCGATGGTCTGCCCTTGGGCAGCAGCAGTCGCATCGCAACGACAGTGAGCACACAGAGCGTGGCCCCAATAATGAGCGCGGGCAGCGTGGTTCCCGCCTCATGGCTGTCGATCCACCACAGTGTGGGCACACCGATCAGCGCTGCGGCGATCCATTCCGGGGGACGGTAGGGGCCGCCGGGCCAGCGCTGTCCGGGTGCGGCTTCCCCGATATGGGTGTCGATATCGCGGATACCGGAGAACACCTGCGCGTTTTCGGTGGCCACGGGCGCGGCCGCGGGAGGTGCGCTCACCAGCCGCGCGTACCGGAGTGGCCCGGTGTGCCGACGCTTCCGGGCAGGTTCTCGAATTCCTGGTTACCGCGCTGGTAGATCCCCACGATGTGGGCCACGAACACGGCCAGCAGCACACCGCCGGCCAATGCCGAGACGGCCGCGCCGACACCATTTTTGTGATGTTTTCTGACGGCGTTGACGATTCCGCAGCCCAGGAAGAAGGCGCCGGCCAGCGCGATCAGGATGTAGAGAACCTCATGGGCCATATTGACCAAACCGGTTCCAGCGGCCAGCACTGTGTGTTGTGGTGCTGCAGCGAGCAGCACGGTGGCGTGTGCGGTTGCGGACATAATGCAAATTTCCCTTCTATTTTGGTGGCGGCGAGGTTGCAGCCGGTGGGCTGATCGGCACGGGCGTGGCGCCCTGATCCGAGAACACGGGAATGGCGTCGATCTGGGCGACGAACCATGTTCCGCCGAGTGCGCGCAGCGTCAAGGAATAGGACAGGTCTTCTTGGGTGTAGTCCGAGCGGCGGGCCGAAATATCGATGTGCACAGGCAGTTCGGTGTTCTGCGCCGGATTGGCTGCGGGCTGTTCGGCGGCTTGCGCGATCGTGATGCTGGCGCTGGCGTAGCAGCCGACTGCGGTGATTGCAGCGTCGGTGGTGGTGAATCGGTCTAGCCCCCCCGAGGCTGTCAAATAGGCGGTGACAAAGCCTGCCAGCATGGTGAACAACGGTGTTCCTGCAGCGATAGGACTCGAATACCCCAGTGGCACATATGCTCCCGGCGGGGGGCCCTCGATGCGACCAATCCGGTCTAGCGCCTGGAAACCCGAATCCTGGTAGACCCCAACAGGTATCTGGTAGTACGCCATGGTCCTCGGGGCAAGCGGGTAGGGCTGCAAGGTGAGCGCGATCTTGACGCTGTAGACCGTGACGTCGGAGTTGGTCGGACCGCGGCGTGAGGCCCACGCCACCGCGTTGGAAATGATCATGGTGTTGGTGGTCGGTACCGCGTACTTGGCGCCGCTGGGATAACAGCGCGCCAAATCGGTTGCGCTGGCGGTGGTTGCGGTCAACAGCGACGTCACACACATCGTGGCGAAGGCCTTCACGGCGTCGGTTTCGTTGACTACCGTGCGGCTGATGCCCGCGATGGCGGGGGGTTCGGACGGAAAGGCGAACCGCCACAGCAGCGCGACGCCGTTGATGCAGGAGGTCGCCACGACGACGATGATGACCACGCGCCGCAGCGTGCGCGACGACAGTGACAATCGCTTTTTCCAGACGGAGTTGAGCTGCATCACAGCGCCCGATGACCGATGATTTTGATGCTGGTCACAGCAAACGTGGTGTCACTGGGGTCAGGTTGCTGCGGGTCTGAGGCCGGCACGGGTTCTGAAGTGCCCGCGGGGGCTTGCGGAGTCAATATGCCATCGAAAAGTCCCGGCGGCCCGGACGTGGGGGATGAACCCACTGTGGCGGTGGGCCTGCTCGTTTCCTGGATCAGCACCGTGATTTTGGAGGCGTTGACCCGGGGTACCGGCAATACCGCTTCACCATGGATGTTTCCCGTGCTTTGGGTGAGCACGGTATTGGCGACATCGTTGAACTGCCACTGCAATCTGGTCACCACCCGGTGATTGAGCCACGGCTCGGTCGTGCTGCCCTGTGCAGCAGTGGTGTCCCCGGGCACGATGCTGACTGCAGTGATGACGTAGGACCGTTCCATGCCCGCCGGCCCGAGCGTGATCGAGAGCGGCTGACCATCGGTGTGACGGATACAGATCCACGGCGTGGGCTTGTCGGGGTCAGCCAACGACTGGGCGGTCGTCGAGCCGGCGGGGCAATCCGCCGCGGCGGTGAACGGCAACGGTTGATCAGCCGCCTCGGCCGCGGTCGATGGCGGCGGCGCCGCGGCGACTGGATGAGCCGCCGTGCTCGATTTGCCGGGCTGCGTCACTGGGGCCGGGTCGGATGATCCGAGCAGGTTTGTCCCCACCGCGGTCACCAGCACAGCGGTGGCGACGGTGGCGGCGAAAGCTCCTGCGACCCATGGGGTGAAACGTCGTGACCGCCGGGTCCCACCCACCTGGTCCTCGCCGTCGCCGTCAGCAGCGCAATCCGTTGTCGCCGCCGAATCGCTGCGCTGAGCGCCATCGCCGGCAGCGTCATCGCCGGAGTCGTCGATGCCCTTGTCAGTGGGGACAGCCGACGGTGGTGCGCCGCCATCGCCGCGCTCGGGGGCATCCAGATCCACCGCATCGGGATGCGGTGATCGGTTCCTGCTGGCCCCCGGCGGTGGGGTGCGAGGTCGATCAGCGGTCATGGGCGCACCTGAGGTCGGGGTGGTGCCGGGATCCTTGGCGATGCCTTTGTCTTCGAGCCACTCGTCGTTGGTGACTTGTGTGTCCATACGGGGTTCGCGGCGCCAGCGTTGGGGTGCAACGCGCGCGCCGCTTGCCTCCTTTCGTGGGTGAGGCCATGTGGGTGCGGGCGTCATCGACGTCCGCCGGGGGCACGGGCACTGCCGGGACATGAGCAGGCTCAGCGCTGCGGTCCCGGCCGCGCTTTCGGACTCGGCCGGCGGCGACGGCGCACGGGCTGGCCGAGTTCCGGTGCGCGAAGCGACCGCAGCGGGCGTGGTGCGGGAAGGGCGGCCGCCGACACCTTGACGTAACCGTCTGCTCGCTGGGCGAGCAGGCCAGTGTCCTCGCCGCGCACAACGTAGACGCGGTCGTGATGGACCATCATGGGCGGAAGCGGCGGCGCCAGGGGCGGGGCGGACACCTCACCGGCGGCGCCCGGGGCCGCTCGCTGCTCAACCACCGGTGTCGCGGGCCTGCCGCGTCGGCGACCTCGGTGCAAGGCCAGCACTACCCACACGGCGGCGCCGACCAGCAGCAGCGGCGCCAGCCGGGCCACCAATTCAGCCAGGACAACAAGGGCAAACGCCATAGCTGTCACTGCCACGGCCAGCCCTGCGGCAAGAACCTTCATCGGAGGACCCCTCTCGACACTTCGACACATCCTTAATGAGTGTGTCTAGATGTCAAAGTAGAGCTATTCGCGTGTCTATGTCCACATTGCTAGACGATTCAAGGTGAATTTAGGTAGCTTGATGCGCGTGAACATACCTTTGTCCGGGCCCGCGCGGCTCGATCACTTCGTTTCGGAACGACTCGCCCTGCTGCGCATGTCCCGCGATGACCTGTCTCGCCGAGGAGGCCCGGAACGTTCCACGCTGCACAAAGCCAAGACAGGATCCCGACGACCTACGCTGGCCACCCTGACCCGCCTCGATGAATCCCTGGGATGGGCGCGAGGGTCAGCTGCAGCTATCCTCGAAGGTGGCGAGCCAGTGAGCTCCCAGCTCCGCGATGACGAGCAGGCGCGCAGCGTTTTGACGGTTGTCGAAGGACTCTTCGAGCAGTGCTACACCCTGCTCAACGACGCGCGCACACTGCTGTCCGAAGTGCTCAGCGGCTAGACCACTGCCCATGCCCGCCAATATCTTCGACGACCAACGCCGAGCCTGGATTGCCGCTCATGCCGGCGTATTCCTCTTCCAGAAACGCCGCGCCGAACTTCTTGCCAAGACCATCCGCGCGCGTACCCGCGCCCAAGTCGGGGCCCGCCCAGATCCCCACGACGACCAGATCACTCCCCCACTCATTTTCCGCAGCACCTCGACAACGACAGGCTCCTATGAGGCCGCACTCGTGGCAGTGTGCGCGCTGCTCGCTCCGCTAGGGTGGGCCGCCGGAAAAGCCGCGTACCTCGCGCTCGTCACCTTGATTCCCGAGCGATTGCGCGCCTATCCGATCCCCGCTCTGTTCTGGTCAGCCGCAGCTAGCGCCACTCCCCTGGTGCTGTTCTACGATCCAGCACCAGGGCTGACCGACACCCTGGTCCTGCCCTGGCTGCTGGCCCAATTACCCGCCGCGTTCGCTGCCGCTGCGCTCTACGGCCTCGCCGAAGGATGGCTGGCGGTGGACGGATCCAGCGACTGGTGGCCGCTGACCCCACTCGTCGGGGACGTCGATGACGACCTCATCCTCGACTCCACGATCCTGCCCATGCCAACCGTGCTCGACGACGCCCCCACCCCGCCGCGCCGCCGCATCCCCCCATCGATCGGAACGCGGCGCCGAACCCCGCCCACCGTGTCCTGGCGACCCATCATCTCCGGCATCACCGCGCTCACCATCGTCACGCTCTGGTACGTCTGGATTGTTGCTGACACCACTCTTGACCCCCCACGGATCGCACCCGTGCACGGGAACGTCCACGCGACATTCTGAGATCCGCGACCGCAACCCAACAATTACACAGAAGAATGTACATTCGTCTGTGGCAGGATGACGGGCGTGGACCGCTACCTCTCCGTCTCCGAGATCGCCGAGCAGCTCGAGCTGTCGATCAACACCCTCAACACGCGCATACGGTCGGGCAACTTCCCGCCACCGGATGCCATGATCGGCACCCGCTACCAAGGGTGGAAAGCATCAACAATTCGCAACCTCTACCCCGATGAGCACGGGGACATATTCGATGTCCGCGCCGCACAACTCGCGCCCGCCGCCACCGAGGTCAGGCGCATCACCGAGAAGATCCGAGCCCTCAGCGCCGCTCTCGACCCGGAACTAGGGCCGCAAAAGACCGACATCATGCGCAAGCTGTCCGTTCTGGCCTGTCGCCTCGAAGAATCTGCGCGCACACACACTTTTGGCGTGCAGATGAATGTGCGCTCGCTCGCCTCGCTTCTCCCGCTTAGCGATGATCTTCCGCACGCCCCGCAACACAGCGTCGAGACCATCGACATCGCCGGACTCGAAATTGTCCCAATTATGTTGCCACCACAACAAATAACACAGGCCGCTGCCCTGAACGCACTGGTCGCTCTGGCCGACGACCTTGAAGCGATCCCGCAGCGCGTCAGCAGTCCCGACACCGGCTACGTTCCCGCTTCCATCCGGGACGAGACGGCGCATATCGCTGCAGCGCTGCGCTCGCTACTCGCCCAGGCCCCCGCCTCGGCTGGCGACGCAAACACCCAATGATCGTGTGGTCTTGAATCGCACTGGTTTGCCCCGGAGTCTCCGGTATTTCCAGTGCGATTCATCTGCCCGATGGCGGTGGCCTACCGCGACCCGTTGCGCTGCTTATGAAGCCGCCGTTCAATAGCCTGGTCGTAGACCTCCAAGAACTCCGACCAATCCGGAATGTGGACCCGTTCTCCGGCGGTACCCCGCTGCAAGAGCTGGGCTTCCTCGCGATTTTGGGGCAACAGTTCCTGCCAGCCGATCATCTGTCCATACACCGAGGACTGGCCGCGGCTACCGCTGTGGGGCTCATAGCTTTCGGTGCGTCGGGTGGTCTCACCGAGCCAATGGGATGCCTCCTCGAGCAGGTAGCGTTCGTGCGCCCCGTACATGATCAGCGTTCCGGGAAACATCACGCGCAGCGCCTCGGCGTACTTCGAACCGAAGACGACCTCGAAATGCGCGGTGGCTTGCACGGTGGCCATGATGTTGACTCCCAAACCTGCCGATTCCCCAACGTAAGTCAGCAAGTTCGGCAGCGGACACGAGTTGCACACCTCGTCGAGTTCGAGCAAAAGGCGATGTGTGAGTTGATGATTGGACGTCTTGCGTCGGAAGCGGCGAATGATGGAGTCGATGAGTGCCACCGCGGCGCCCGCCACGCTGCCGGTGTTGGGAGCGATGACGAACAAGGTCGCGTCCGGTTCGTCGAGCATGTCCAAATCGAAAGTCTCGGTGGTGAGTTGCTCAATATCGCCGAGCCCGGCTGCCAGGGCATCGTTGCGCAACCCTAGCCGCAACCACGGAGTGACAGCTTTGGACACGGTCACTTTGATGCTGTCGCGCAACCGGGCATCCATTCCGGCGATCACCGAATACAGCGGTTGCGCCAACTTCGGATGCGGGCACAATCCATAGGCGGTCAGCCACGACGGTCCGCCCAGAGGAGGCGGTTCCGCGTCTGGATCCATCGGGTCGGGCATCCCGAAATCCTGCACCGCGTCTAACACCCACGGCATCCCCTTGCCGTTCCCGCACGGTCCCGCAGCAAAGAGCAGGCAGGCCAACGGTGGGGCTGCCTGCGACTCCCACAGCCCTCCGGCGGTCGCGCTCATCGCGCTCGAAGCGCCCCCGAACCCCACCCCTGAGGTCGCCAACATTGTTTCTGCGACGGTCAGGGCCTCCTCAGCATCAACGACGGTCGCTGTCGGATCAGTTGCCATCCGCCGCACCGTGGCGGGCCAGATCTCGGTCTGCTCGGGCCGAAGGTCGATCACGCCGGTGACACCCAAACACCGCTTGAGTAACACTAATTCGGCTAGGTCGGGTTTGGAGGACACACACACCACGGGGCCCGGATGCAGCACCGCCGCGGGCGCCAGGATCCGCCGAGTCTTGCCGGTGCGCGTCGGGGCGCTGATCGCCACGTGAGGCGCGCTCGCCGCGCGCACCGGTTGGTTGGCGTCGTTGTAGATCAGTCCGCAATACGGAGTATATGGCTCGGGATTACTCACGCGCTCATCATTGCCGCCACCTGCGGGCGACGTCTATCAAAACCCAACAGCCGGTGCGGCTTTCGGGCATGAGAATGCTTAGGCTGGGGTTGGTGCGCGATCGGCGTTGGCCACGATGCGGCTGACCGTCGAATGGTGCAAGCCCACGTGATTTCCGATTTCACTGACTTTTTGACCGGCTTGATGGCGGGCCAGCACCGCGGCGACCACTTCGGGGGGCTGCTTGGTGCGCTTGGTGGCCACCACACGCGCGGCGGCGTCCTCGTGGCGGTCGTCTGTCTGCGGGGCACACTGCGCTCCGTTGCGCGGCGCTGGACTGCTCGCCACCAGGTGATCGGCAAGAACCGAACCTTCCGAGGGCTCAACGGCTTCGGTGATCGCCGGGACAGGCCGGGGGTGCTCTGCCGCGGCAGGCCGCTCCGGTGCCCGGCGGGTGAGCGCAAGCAACGACACCGTCGCTTGGGTCATGGTGACATCGACGACGACTGGCCACAGCCACGCCAAACTGGCTCGGATGCCGCATCGGGTGGCCAAATCGCGCAGCGCGTCGAAGGAAAGCCGAAACGCGGCCGCGGCCAAGACCGTGGTCATGGCCAAGGCCCCCCAGTATGCGACCGAAGGGCGTCGCCGCACCTTGATCAGCAGTGAGAGCCCCTCAGTCGAGGCCAACAACACCAACGGAGGGGCGGTGGCCACGGCCGCCGCCAGCGCGGCAGGAACCGCGGTGGCGTTAACGGCGGCGTGGATGGCGTTGCCGGCAACTGATGCCGCACTAGAGGCGATCAGGACCACCCAGAAGAACCGCACACCGCGCCGGCGGGTGTGCTCATCGCTCTGGTGGTCCTCGTAGCTGCTCACGAGCGCCATCATGGCCTACGCGCGGTCGCCGCGTCTATCAACGCGGCGACATTGGCTTTAGCGCAAGTAGGCTTCCTCATTGCGGAAGGAGACCGCGTCCAGCGTGGTCGCGAATCGGTTAGTTCGCAACGTGATTCGGTTGCCGGCCTGTTCGATGACGATATCGGCGGCGCTGGAATCAGGCGCGCCGACAGCTACCGCGGTCCGCGCGCCCGGATACGGATTGGAGCGGCCGTTATGGACGACTAAGGTGGGCGGCCGCGGAGGCTGGGCGCTGACATCGGTGCTGCTCCAGATCCGCGCCGAGCCTGCGCTCATCCCCCACCGTTGGGCGGTGTCATAGACCGCGACGTGCTCACCGACCGCGGCTGCCCGTCGAATCAGCCGGCGAACGGCCATATCGTCATCGACGCGCACCGCGATGCGGGTGGGGGCCGCAGGATCAGACAGCGGCATCAGCAGCATGGCGTCGCCGAACTTACCCAGCAGCACCCCCGAGGAGCCGACCACAATCGCTTTATCCAGCGCTTCGCCGTCCAACGGTGTCGAAGGCAGCCGCAGGCGCGCGCGACCCGGCAGCGTGCCCACCACCGCATCCCAATGTCTGCCAGTGAATTTGTTCAACATCAGTGCGGGCGGGCTCGCGTAGGGCTGCGAGGTGTGCAACCGCACCATCGCCGATGCCCTGATCGCACCGGCCCGCCGACGCAGGCCCACGACCAGTGCCGCGTGATCGCAGGGATAGGACCACACATCGGCCAACGTGGCGGCCGCGACGTCGTCGCTGCTGAAGAAATAGCTTGTCAGATAGCCTTTTCCGGTGCTCAGCCGTGACCACTCGTCGCGATAGGTGCCGGTCAAGCCTTCCCGTCCCCCCAAGGACGCCGCCATCGCTTCGCGGATTTGCGCGGCGGTCAAAATGTGGGCACGACAACCGTTTTGATTCAACGCGTGCACGATGCGCTGCGTCGCGGCGATCGTGGCCGAGACGTTGTCGCGGCGCCAGGAAAGACCTCCGACCGTGTCGCGGGCGCGGCTGTCCAGCCGCACCAGCACCGTGGTAGTGCGCTGCCCGGCGGCCGGACGTCCGGCCAGCAGCGTCTGGTAGTGCTCGGCGTAGTTGTCGCGTACCGTGCGCCGTCCCTCGCAGATGATGTCGACATCGACGGGCAGGCCGTATTGCTGCATCTGGGCGGCCACCACCGACACCGGCAGCGTGTTGGAGGTGTCGGCGCGGTGCGGGTGCAGCAGCGTCGGCACGTAGGGCGCCCCCCACACGCCCACCATCGTGGCCACCGTGTCGCCGTCGATCACCACCCCGACAGCAGCATCATCGACGCTGACATCGATTGGTGCACACAGCATATGGGTGCCGCGGCGGCGGCGCCCTGCGGGGTCGTGGGCGCGTTTAGCTGGTGGCATCGTCGCGCTCCTGGTCGGGCTCGGCCGGCGCGCGACGATCAGCGACGACGAGCCGGTGTTCGCGGTGGCGTAGCCACCACACCCCGCGGCGCACCCATTGGCCACCCGTCATGCCCGCCAGTGTCACCACACACCACAGCGATGCGACGACCGCGCCCACCGCGATGGCCACCGCCAACCCGACGCCGGCCAGCGTCAACGCTACGACCACAACAGCGCCGAGCAGCTCGGCGGCCACCACCGATCCCACCCGCATCCGTGCACCCATCAGCGGTTGTCTCACGACTGCCTCCGCCGTCGGCGCACCACGGTCGTGGCGATCGCCACCGCCACCAGCGAGGCTGCCATGACCGCGGTAATCGTCGCTGCGGTCTGGCCCGGGCGAGGGTCACGCTGGATCGGCGGTGGCGGCAACACCAGGGGTCCGCGCACCGCACCGGGCGGCAGCAGGGCACCCGGTGCGATATCCCATGTCAGCGCCGCTACCGGATCGACAACGCCGTAGCCCACCACCGGATCGCGCCCGGCGGCCGGCGGGTGCGCGGTGGCCTGCAGCCGATGAATGACCTGATGAGCTGACAGATCAGGGTATTTGGCGCGCACGAGGGCGGCGATGCCTGAAACGAACGCCGCCGAGAACGAACTTCCGGCCAGCGAATGGAGTTTGTCTTGGTCCACCGATCCGTTGATGACTTCTCCGGCCGGCGACAGACCCATAATGTCGGTACCCGGAGCGGCCAGGCCCATCCAGGGGCCGTGCAGCGAGGCCACATCCTCAGTCAGCGGGACACCGTTGGCGTCGGTCGCTGACACCGCCAACACGTAGTCGCTAAACCACGCCGGTGCCGCGATGGTGGTCACCGACCCCCATCCCAGCGGATCGTCAGTGTTTCCGGGCAGCGGCGGCGGATTTTGGTGATTGCAGCCTTGGGCGTTGGTATTTCCTGCGGCGGTGACGATGACGACGTCACGATCCACCGCGGCGTAGCGCAGCGCAGCGCCCAGCGCGCTCTGATCGTGCGGCTTGGTCGCCGAAATGCAGGAGACCACACTGATATTGATCACTTTGACGCCCAGATTGGCGGCGTGCACGATGGCCCGTGCCAGCGAGTTGATATCGCCGGCACGGCGGATGTCCTCGGGATTCTCTGACACGCCGGGGTCGGCCAATCCGAAGGTTTGCGCGGTTTGGCGGATGGACACCAGCACCGCGTCGGGGGCGATGCCGATCAGCCCATCGGTGCCCCCGCCCGGCGGCGGAGCCAGCGGCGCCGGATCCCCGCTGCCCGTGCGGCGTGGCGGTGCGAGCCCCCACGCAGGGGCATCCTCGGGCGGGGGCGGAGGCGGCGGCGGGGGGCTGACGGTTTGAGTGATCGTCACCGTCGGTGGCGGTGCCGGCGGCGGGATCGGTGCCGGTGCGGGCGCGGCCGGCGGCGGCGCCGCCGGTGCCGCTTCGCGCGGGGCGACCGGCAGCGGCGTTCCTGAGGGCGCG
Organism: Mycobacterium sp. NGS24; assembly: GCF_059813065.1. NCBI lineage: Bacteria > Bacillati > Actinomycetota > Actinomycetes > Mycobacteriales > Mycobacteriaceae > Mycobacterium > Mycobacterium sp. NGS24. Next base: position 60,114 of record NZ_JCALDW010000020.1, on the reverse strand, counting down.
GCCCCGATCAGGGACGCCACCAGGGTGCCGTGCGCGTCGCAGTCGGACAGGCCGTCGCCGTAGCGGCCCATCACATAGTCACCGCCAGCCACCAAGTGCGGAAGCCGCGGCTGCGCGGCGACCCCGGTGTCGATGATGCCCACGACCACCCCGGCGCCCGTAGATTCCTTCCAGGCCGCGGGCATGTTCAGCAGCGCCAGCGCCGGCGGCAATTCCCGCACGTCGCTGCCCGGCAAGATCCCGGTCACGGTGCACGCAGCGATTTGGCGCATCGGCTGATCAGGTTCGGGCGGCGGGTCGCCCGGGGCCGGGCCGGCGGGGACCTGGGGCGGTTCGACCGCACCCGCCACCGCCCCCGGTGCCCCCACCATGGCCGACGCCGCGATCAGGGCTGCCGCCGTCCGCATCCGCGCTGAGACCGTCATGGTCCGTGCACCGCGTTGCGCGCGACCGACCACACATTGAGTAGCCACATCAGCCAGGGGACGATGAAGACCAGCATGATGTATTCGCTGACCTCGACGGCCCGGTTCACCGGGGCGATGATCGGGGTGGACGGAATGACAAGGGCGGCAACCAATCCCAGCGCGATCAGGCCCGCGGTGGCTGTGACGCCGATAAGGGAGGCGCTCATCGATGGCGGGTTGGCGGCCGCCGCGTAGCGCCCAATGACCATCGCCGCCGCTACGACCGCGGTGATGACCAAGATGGCCGATTGATAGCGGTCGACAAAGGACCGCGCCCGTAACACCAGGATCAGGCAGATCGCCAGTGTGAACACGGTGAATCGCCATCCGTCGGGCCGCAGGGGCACCGTGGCATAACGGGCGGCGAGCACGGTGACCACACCGCACCCAGCCAGCAGACCGGTCACGATCTGGTTGCCGCGCCGCGCCCACCGAGTGATCTGCTCGGAGGTCTGCGCCCCTTCCGGTTCGACGGGGTACACCGTGTCGCGGGGTTTGCCGGGAAGGTTCTCAAACACCCGGCGATTGGTCACCGAGGGAAACCACGGCCCGGGCACGCCGGCGCCGATCACCGCGATGTTGGTGGCAAATGTCACGACGGCCAACATCACCGCCAGCACCGTTGCGCCGATGTACTCAGGCCGCAGGGCCCACCCGCTGGACTCGATGGCCGACACGACCCCACCCGTGCCCAATGCCACCACCATGAACGCCAGCAACGTGACGTAGCCTCTGGTCAGCAAGGCCATCAAGGTGGCACCGGTCAGGGCCGTGGCGATCCCAGCTACCACACTCCAACCGCCAGGATGCCCGGGCACCGCCATTGCCGCCGTGCAGGCCGCGGCGATCACCGCCGCCCAACCGAACCCGCCGCTGGCCTCTCGACGCTGCCGTTGCAGCGCTTTAGAGGCCAGCCAGGCCATCAGGGCCAATACCGCGGTCAGCCCGGCCGACACCGCCGCAGGCACCCAGCCGCCGCGGTACCACCACAGCCGGCCCACGATCACCTCCGACCACACCACCAAGGCCACGCACAACCCCACGGCAACGCGGCGGGCTGTGGTCTGGTCGACCTTGTCGAACTGCGCTTGCGCCGAACGGGCTAGCGCAGTTGATACCTCCTCGATGACCGGTTCGAAGCGCTCGGCGGCTTCGGTGGGCAGCAACCATAAGATGTCGCCGTCTAAGACTCCGGCATCATCGAGTGACATCTGCGCGTTGAGTGGCCGCGCATCCGAGCGGCACAAGTGATAGGTCAGCGCGTCGTCGAGTGCGGCGACATTGCGGCTGCGCAGAATCTCATTGACCCGCGGGATCAGGTCTTCGACCACCGCGATCAACGCCACCGCGGCCGGTAGCGCGTAATCGATCAATGTGTCCTGGCCGACCAGCAACGCTACGCGGCACAAGCGGGGACCACTGGGACGCTTGTGTTCGGTGGCCGCCTCGCCGGCCATTAGCGGGGGTCCGTGGTGGCGGCGAACCCTTTTGCCAGCGCGGCCGTGGCTTTCAGAATCTGTTCACGGGTCTCGGGCTGCAGAGCGTCCAAGTCCAAGATGTCCGCGGCGGCAATATGCTGATCGAAGGGCACCACAAAGATCCGCTCGGGCGCCACAAATCTGCCGAAATGCTCAACAAGAGTGTCGACCAGCTTGCTGGTGGATTTTGCGTCCCGGTAATTCGTTGAGCCACGGATATGGTTGATAACCAACACCATTCGCGACAGCAGCTGCTGGTATCCGGCCTGCTGGAGCCAGAGGAAGTTGGTGTTGGCCCCGACTGCGCCATCGGGAACCGCCGAGGCGACCATCACGATCGTGTCTGCTCGCCCCAGCACTTCGGGCATGACCGGGTGGTCAAGATCCATCCCACAGTCGACCAGCAGCACGTTGTAAAACCGCTGCAGGACGCCGTGCGCGCTGGCGAATTCGGTGGGGCTTAGCGCTGGTGCGCTGGGATTGGCGTGGCGCGGGCTGGCCACCACGTCCAGGCCCGCGGCGTTTTGACCGGTGTAGGAGCGGACGTCGGTGTAGCGCATGAGTTGGTCGTCGGCGTTGATTTCGCGCACCGACGACGACTTCGGATCGACCCGGGAAGCTAGGTTGGCTGCTTGAGCGGGGTCGGCGTCGATGGCTACGACCGGATCAGAACGCAGCGATTTCAGCGTCGAGCCGATCGCGGCGGTGGTGACAGTCTTTCCGGCGCCGCCCTTGCCGCCGAGCACCGCGATGGTGTAGGTGCCGCGCAGGTGGGCGCCTACCTCCTTTTGCAGTCTCGCAGTGTCCTGTTCAGCCTCGGACGGGCCGGGATTAATCGTCTTGAATGACAAGTGGTACAGCGCTTTTCGCCACCCGCGAGACGGTGTGGGCTTGGGAGGTTTGATCAGATCCGAGGGCCGCAGCTGTTCGCGCAGCGTCTCGGAGTGACCCGGTGATGCGGCGTGGACGTGACGAACATACGGCGGCGGTGGCGCCGAAACGGCCACGTCGTCGTGCTGAGGCGGCGCTGTCCAGGGCTGCGGGGCGCTAGAGGGGGCGGCGGCAGGTGGGGGTGACCAGTGCGCGCGTCCAGGGTCGGTGCCACGCTGGCCTGCCGTCGGCGGGCCGGGCTGGCGGGCAGGGCCGTCGAGGGGCTCGGTGATGCGCTGACTCGGTTGGGCGCTTTGCCGCGGCCCGGTCTGCGCGCCCGGCAGCTCCGGGGCATCAGCGCCCGGCGGCGCTGACTCTGGGCTGGGTTGGGGGGCGGGCGCACCGGCCGGCGGAAGTTTCCACGAGGGGGTGCTGTGCTGGCCGGATGACTGACGATGCTGGGCATCCTCGGCAGGGTTTTGCACCGGTGGGGCGCCGGGCGCAAACATCGGCACCCCGCTATGACGTGGTCGCGGCGGCGGTGGATCGTTGGGCGGAGCGTTAAGTTCCGCAGCGGTATTCGGTTGCGGCGGCGCTGAATTGGGCGCCGGCTCATCGGTGCCCGATGAAGCGAACTGGTCGAAGAAGTCGCGCTCACGCGGTGTGCTCATGGGCGGCTTCCCACACACGAATTGCCGTTGACGCCATGGTTATTCATCACAGGCGCGAGCGTAACAACGAACAATTTTCTGCGTCCACCAAAATGTCACATCGGGGGAGCGCCGAGGGAGGTTCAGCGCTGATGTGTCATCCAACCCGTTGTCGTCGGCAGGCTGTCCAAGAGTTCTGTGACCGCGGCGGCCACGGCTGCGTCGCTGCCGGGCAACATGGTGGTCCACTGGCGGCCATCGGGGCCGAGCGCGTTGGTGATCACCACGCGCCCCAGCCTCGTGTCTGCCACGCTGATCCCTAACGCCGCCCACTGAGGGCCATCGAGGGAAAACTGTGCTGCGGTCAGCACCGCGCGGGTCGTTGTGGCATCGCCGATCGCTTCGACGATGAGTGCCTGGGGAACCGACAGGCCGATGGCGGTCAACATCGCCACGATGTCGCTACCGCGCCCAGCTAGCCAGTCGTTAATGACGGGCTCGATGACGGCGGCCTCGACGTTGATGCCGTGGAATTGCGCGGGTGCCATGTTGCCCAGGACGGCGCAGACCACCTCAGGTGGCGAGACTGGCCCCAGGGCGCTGACCACCACCTCGTCCAGGCCGTCGGCCGCGGTGTGCCAGAGTCGGGCCGCCGCGATCCAGCTGTTGGCCCGTCGGCACAGTGCGAGCGCCCGTTGGGGCGCCCGGGTCGCGTTCCAACGGGCCAGCGCCTCGGCAGCCTCGATGGGCTCGGGCGGCGGCTGGAAGGGTGTCACCGGCCCCGCCGGTGTGGCGGGATCGGCCTGCGGGCGGGTCACCACCACGTCGACCTCGATGTCAGGCCTGCCCAGCGTCAGAATCCAGTCGGCGACGTCAGCATCGAGCGTGCCGCCGCTGCACAGGCCGGCCTGCTCGAGGACCGCCATACCTGGGTGATCGGCGACCGTGGCCGCCACCGCCCCGACCGGTCGCACTTTCAGCACCGGTGGTAGCTGGCTGACCCCGGCGAGCGCGGCTGTCAACCAGAGCCCTTCAGAGGTGGTTGACAGCCGCGCCGATACCGCTGTGACGGTCACAGACCCCGGAAGCCAGCGGCAATGCCGCTGTCGGTGATGCCGGCGTTGGACGACGCTTGCGCGATCGCGTGGCCGTGGCGCTCGATGGTGGCGAACACGTTGGTAAACGCCTGGTTGATCTCGTTGAAAGCCTGCTGGCCCGCATCCGAGCCGTGCGCGGTCCACACAGAGGCCACGTGGCCGACAACTTGCAGAGCGCGCGTGCGCTGGTCGTGTAGGTAGGCCACCAGGTTGGCCTGAGCCGAGACGTGATCGGCCATCATGGCGTGGTCATAGCGCATTGAGTCCATAACAGAATTCTCCTTGAAATAAAGATGGGTTGGGTAGACGAAGCCGGGGGTTAGGTCGAGACGACGCCGCCCAGCGCGGCGCGGTTGGCGTCGTTCATGGCGGCGTACTCATGGCCGGATTTCTTGACCATGTTGATGACCGTCTGGAAACGGTCGTGCACCTGGCGCCCGGTGTTGCTGATGTCTTCGGTCGTGGCCATCGACGCCATGGCGGCATCCCCCACAAATCCCGCGCCGGTGAGGTTGCCGTTCATGGTGGAGTAGCGTCCCAGTGCCGTCAAGACGTCCCCGGCGATGTTTTCCAGGGCGGCGGCGGCCGACGCCATGGCCGCCGAGTCAGCGTTTAAAGGTTGCGACATGCTGTGAATCTCCTTGGTAGTGAATGGTGTTCGTTGAATGTAGGGTTTCAGCGCGCCACGGGCTCCTGCCGTGGCCTACCCTCCCTGACCGCCGGTGTAGACCACACCCTCTGCGGTAGTGAATATCGGGATACGGTGCGCCGTGGGCGCGACGTCAATTGACTTGTCCGCGTCGGCGAGGTCGGCGTGCTCGGCACCGCGGCGCGCCGATGCCGCACCCATCGGTGCCCCATACAGGCCTGACCCCATCGCGGCACCACCCGCTGGGGCGCCCGAGGTGCGCAGGCCCGCCACTGGGTCTTGGCCACCGACACCACTTGGCTGACGCGCCCACCAGCCCTCGGGCAGTTCGATGGGACCGCCCATGCCTGCCCCGGCGGACGGCTTGGTCAGCGAGGCCGTCACCGCCGAGCCGCCGCCGGCAAATCCCCCATTGGCGCCACTGAGCCCCGACCAGGGCGAGCCGGCCGCCGATAAGCCCGGTGTCGTCAATCCCTGTCCCAGGCCGCCGCTCATCCCGCCCGCCAACGACGACAACGGGCCCATTAAGCCGCTGATCTGCCCCATCGAGGACATCGGCGAACTCAGCGCTCCCGACAACATTGAGGGCGCTGAAGTCATGGCCCCCATCATCGGTTGCGCGAGCTGCATGAAGTCGCCCTGGGTGCTCAACGGCGGCGAGGCCACGCCACCCTCGGCCGGCGGCGCGCTCACCGTGCCCGGCGGCGCCACCGCCCCCGCGGTGCCGTGTTGGACGGGCACGACGGGCGGGGACGCCGTGGCCGGTGCCGGGCTTGTCCCACCCTGCGAGGAAGGGGACGGCATCGGGGCCAGCGGCACCGGCAGACCACTTCCATTACCCAGCGCGGTGGGCACAGCAATGCCGGTGCTGGCGCCAGCGGCCGCGCCGGCAAGGCCCATTCCAGCGCTGAATCCGGCGCTGAGGATCCCCACGCCCGCACCGATCGCCTGTGAGCTCAACGCACCCAGGGCCGCAGGCAGCACCGAGACCGGATCGCTGAGTTGAGGCAACGGTGCTAGCGGCACACTGAGCCCGCTCACCACACCCAGCACGGCAGCTAGGTACCCCATCATCGCCGATGCGTTCTGTCCCCAATACTCCGCGTACTCGGCGTTGGCTTCACCGATGGCCGGGGTGTTTTGACCCAGAATGTTGGTGGCTTGCAACACCGCCTCCCGCACTCGGTTGGCGACCACGACCTCGTGGGGAATGGTGGCGGCCAAAGCCGCGGAGTACGCCTCAACCCCGGCGGTCAGTGTGGTCACTGCCGTGCTGGCGTGAGTGCCCGCAACATTCATCCACGCCGAGGCCGGCATCGCCGACCCCATCATGCCGGTGCCCCCGGCACCTTCAAACACGGTGCTGGTCGCCATCGCGGTTACCGCGGCTTGGCTGCCCTGTTCAAAGTATGTCGCCGACGCGGTGCCGTAGGCTGCGACTTGACCGGCGTGCGCTGCCGGTCCGGCGCCCATCCGCGTGAGGCGGAAGGCATTGATCTCCGGCGGGATCCCCCAATACATACAGCCCCGTCCTTAGAGGACGAATGTGGCCTCGTTGAGGGCGTTCATCGCCGTGCAGGCCACCGCAGAGGTGGACACCGTGGCCGCGAACAGCTCACGCTGCAAAACCCCCGCGCCGGTTACCGCGAGAAACTGGGCGGCGTGGGCAGCTGCAGCCTGAGCCAGCATCAACGACACCTCTTCGCCGCCCATCGGGACCGGCGCCACCATCACTGGCGCCAGCCCGGTCAACGTGCCGCCGGTCACCGAGGCACCCATCGCCTCGCTGGCCCCCTGGCCCGCCACCACCGGCGCTTCAACAAACATCATGAGAACGGCCTCCCACACGTATTGGACACTTGACGATCTGATTTGGAAGGGTAGTCGCGCCAGCAAACGCCTGCCACCAATAACAGCAACATTCCCCATAGATCAACACCCGCTGCGGAATTCACGGGCGGGCTGGCAGCGCGATCTGCACCGGAGCCGCCACCGTGTCGGTCACATAGACTCCGCGCCCCGGATCGAACGCCTCCGCCTTGGTGTTGCCGAGAATCACCCCGTCGGCGCGATCTCCATCCATCACCACCCCGGGTGTGCTCCCGCGATACAACTGGCCCACCAGCGGGGAATTCACCGCACGCATCCACTGCGCGATACGGCGCGCCACCACCAGGTGAAAACCGATTTCGCGGCCATGGTTGACCAGCGGCACCAACGGAAGCAGCGGGTGTCCCGTATCGGCGCCGAATCCACCGCGGTCCCAGCGGTGAAGCTCTTCTTCGCGGTCGACCAGCACAAAGATCTCCGGACCCGACCACCGCTTCTTACCGCCTGCTACCAGTTCGGCAAGCTCTGCTTGACTGAGGTTGCCGGCGGGCTTGCGGACCTCCAGCTCGGCGGCCAAAGTCTTGGCCAACGCACGCACGGCGTCCTCCTGAAAGGCGTATTCGCCCAAGTGCGGCCCGTCCACGACCTGCAGCAAGTCGTTATACGGGTCGATGACGTAGATGCGGGCCTGTTCGGGTGTGTACAGCCGCATCAGCGATTGCGCGATCGTGCTCAGCGCCGAGGATAAGCCGCACTCGGGACGACCCGTAAACAGTAAGTGCGGAGAGGTCCGAAAGTTGGCGACCGCCGGCAGCAGCGCCACTTCAGAGATTCCGAACGGAACCTCGCCCGGCACCCGATGCGGCCGGGCCTGCCACTGACGGAATACTTCATCGAGTGTGATCGAGCGCGGCAGCACACGCACCTGAGTAGCCGAGGCGTCCGCGCCGGCCTGCTCGACAATCCAGTCAGTCGCGGCGTCGATGTCCACGATGCGGCCCTGCATGCTTAGCTGCGGCTGCCCGGTCTGGAAGTGAAACCCGTCCATCGAGGTGCCGCGGCCCACCACGCGCACCGTCTGCTGGCTTTCCTCCGCCCGCTCGACCGAGTCCGGCTCCGCGTCGTCGCGCTCCACGAAAACACTCTTCTCGCCCTTGGGAACCTGCTTGGCCACGGCCGAACTATTCTCGCTGGTCTCATCATTGGACGCGAGCTTGAGCTCGACGTTGCTGGTCAACAAATTCTTCATACCTGACACAAACCCGCTGGCAATCCACCCCTGCGCGGAGATAATCCCATGCACGCCAAACCGGGGGCCACGCGCCAAGATCCGCATCACCGACGGCACCAGCGCCTCGAATGACTCCCTGAACATCGCCCACCCGTCGATCACCAGGAAGACATCACCAAACGAATCCGCCGGCACCTCTCCACTTTCCGACCCGAACTTGCGCGCCCGGAATCGATCCAAGCGCAACCCCAACGCCCCAAAGGCTTGCTCGCGCTCATCAATCAACGCCACCACTTCGGCCAGGATGCGCCGGACCCGCTCGGCGTCCGTCTCGCGCGCAAACCCTCCGATGTGCGGCAAATGCTGCACCAAATTCAGATCCGGCCCGCTGAAATTCAGCACAAAGAACTGCACTCGCGCCGGGCTGTACATCAACGCGGCCCCGGCGATCATGGTCGCGATGGCTACCGTTTTGCCCGATCCGGACTCACCGATCACCGCGCAATTGGACTCTGACAAATTCGGGGCGTAGACGAATTGGCGGTGATAAGACGGTTGATCTTCGATTCCCACCGGCAACCGCAGCGCCGACACATCCTCGGTAACACCGTATCCCTCATGCCACGGGCGGCCACGAAGCCGCCGTACCAGTTCATCGACCGCGATCGGGGTCAGCGGCGGCAACCACATCGGGCGCACCGGCCGATTGTGCTGGCGCGCAAGGGATGCGGCGATAGCTTGAACCTGCTTGAGAGCCCGGCCGTCGGCGCCGACGACGGCCCGAGGTGCCGGCTCAGCGGGCCCGGGCGCCGACGCCGTTTCCTCCCATGGCGCCATTCCGGTAACCGAAAATTCCTGCGGCTCGGAATAATCCGCGGTCGCGCGCACCGCGGCTGGAACCGCCGCGCGCGGCGGAATATAAGGTTTGGCGACAAACGCCGTCTGAAAGCGCGTCAGTCTCTTCGATCCCGACACCTTCAGCAGACCCGAACCGGCCGGCTTGACCGGTAGGAAATTCGCTTCGTCACTGCCCAACAGTTCACGCGAGTCTTGATCTCCCACTGTGCGCAGCGCCGTCCGGATTGGAACGTTGGACATGATCCCCTGCGCCATCTCGTGGCCCAACCGTTGCGACGCCATCAGCAGCCGAACCCCCAACGAGCGGCCCTGGCGACCCACCTTGTCCATGATCCGCTTGGCATCGGGATGCGCGATGAACATCTCGGTGAACTCGTCGACGATCACCAGCAGGTGTGGGATCGGACGGCGCTTCTCGCCCTTGTGGATTCGTAGATACTCATACTCGGCGACATCACTGACGTCGGCCCGATCCAGTAGCTCCTGGCGGCGATCCAGCTCGCCGAGCAGCACATCACCCATCCGAGGGATCCACAGCGAGTCATTACGCAAATTGCGCATATTCGCGACCATGTGCGGGAACTGCGCCACCAGATGCGCCGTCGCACTACCTTTAAAGTCGAAAAACGCGATGTTCAGCGAATCCGGCGAATGCGTCAGACACGCCGAGGTGATCAGCGTCGTCAAGAACTGCGACTTCCCGCTGCCGGTCGTGCCCACCAACACCATGTGGTGACCCATCCCCTCGAACTCGTGGGCCTCCTTGAAATCCAACGCCACCGCGCGCCCGCTGAGCGGATCACGGCCTATCACAAACCGCATCCACTCCGAGCCCCAGTGATACACGCCCTCCTCATCGGCAAAAGGCGGCCCCGCCAGGGTCGCGGCCCAGGCGCGCTCGCTATCAATATTTCCCGCATCGGCATGGCCGATTAGCTCGCACAGATCGACCAGCTTCGAGCCACCCTGGCTCTGCGACGCGTAATGCTGCTGCTGCGCAGCGTGATAGCGCGCTATCTTGCGGGCAAAGGCTTCCGCCGACTGCACATCCAACTGATCTGGGACAGCGAAAAAACCCTCAGCATCGCGCACCGCAGCCTGCGACACATACAGCGTCAGATCTTTAGCCACCGGGACGCTCCTCTCGGGTAAGAATCCGCACAAAAGTCACACCGGCAACACCGCCAGAACCCTTACGGGTCAACGCATCCCACTCGCTATCCACCCTGCGCTGATCGTTGAATACCAACCAGTGCGGCACCGTCACCCCGCCACTGACCCCGAAATTCTTGCGTTCGTTGTGCAATTTCAGACCCACTGCGGCGTCCATTTCTGCCGGCGAGGTCCACACCATGCGCGCCGACCCACCGGTATCGAGCAGATCATCGTGCTGGCAATGGGGCAGCCACTTCACCCACTCCCACCGACTCGGATCATGGGTGACCACCATGATCTTCATATGCTGCGGAGAGTGAAAACACGCGACCTGACAAATCATCGACCGCACCAACGCATACAGCGCCTCATCGTCGTCCTCCCCCACCAGGTTCATCAGCGGAAGCGCATTGAGCGACAACGGTTTTGCGATACCATCAACCTTCGACTGCTCCAAGACGAACTTGGCCAACGCCTGATAGGCCACCGGCTCATAGTCAGCAGATCGGCCTAACGCGTGAGTCGACAACTTTTTCGCCAAATCCGTTTTGCCCGTGCCGATCCGGACGAAACCAAAATGGAGGCCCAACTTCGAGTCGCCGGGCTCACGCTCCCACATCCGCGCCGATCCAACCAATCCCCGCAACAGCGCCGGTTCGGGATGAAAGAACCGGAAATTCTCAAACTGGCGCTGCGCGTCCTGCTGGATCACCTCGCGCGCTTCGTCCAGTTCATCCATGTAGCTTCGCCGCGCCTCATACAGGGCGCTGCCCGACAACACCTTGTTGTCCGCCCCGCCTGCCCCCATACGGCCTTGCATGAAAATGCCCGCAAACGAGACGATCATCATCACCGGCACGAACAGCGAAAATAATCCCATCGGCCCCGAACGCAAGCCGGGCTGAGTAACGATCATGGCCATCATGCCCAAAAACGCCAGCCCCATGACCGCCGGAAGAATCTTCTGCGCCTTCGTCAACGGCAGCCGGCGTGGCGCCGTCGGGCACTCCGGTAGCGGCTCTTTGCCGCCGTGGACCTCCGGTGCGCTGGCCCGCGCCGCCGCCTCGAACCGTTTCGTCGACACAGCCCGCCCCTCTCCTACCGGCCCGACCGCGGCGGCGTCGACACCGCGATCGGAGCCACCCCGTCTAACGAGTCATGAACCGTCAGCGCCGCAGCACGCGAAAGCTCCGGGCCCGCCGCCCACACCTGCAGCATCGACCACGGCGCCGGCCGCACCTGATCAGCGCTTAACCCCAGTGCTTTGAAGCATTCTGGATCGAAAGGAATCCCGTACCTTGACCCGGTTCCGCTAATGAGCCACATCGTCTCGCGCGCCGGGGAATCCAGGGCACTGCCCGTCGTCGTCACCAACGTCGAGGCGTCCTCGCCGACCAGCACCTGATCAGCTTGAACCCCGCCGTGGCCCGCACCCACCAGGTTGACCAGCCGCCCATGCTGGGCCGATGTGATCGGTAAGCCACGTCCCGACACCACCGACAACCGCGCTTGGCGTTCCCGCACACCCCACTGCCACGCCACACACGTCACCGGATGAGCTGCCGAATCAACTATCCGCACAGGCGATTTCGGATAATAATCCACATCCAGAACGTGCCGGACCGGGATCCGCGCCAACCGATCAGGAGGCACCCGCGGCGGCGAGGCCAGACCAAAAGAATTCTTTTGACGCAACATCGCGGCGACCACCGGCGAGATCGGCTGCACACCATCGCTGAGCACCACAAAAAACTGATCCGTCGAGCTGGCCACATCCTGGCTGGCCACCACCGCACCGACCACCACTGCGGCACCGACGTCGACGCGGGCCGGGGACCCGGCCTCAGGCACCACCGGCACCACCAACGGACCACTGGCCGGCAACGCGTCGAATAATGCCCGCGACATCCCTGAGCCCGACACACCGTGAATCCCCAACGCCGACGTCACCGCAGAATCCGCCAAGTCGAGCGGCATACGCAGCCCACCAGCAACCAGATAGGACCGCTGACGATACGACAGCAGCACCGCCTGATCTTGCGCGAGCTCGGTCGCCTCCTGGCCCAGACTCAACGCGCCATCGATCCCGGTTACCACCGGCGAACCACCCAGCGTGCTCGACGCGCTATCACACACCGCCCACCGCGCAATATCGGGAGACTGGATCCGGGGCTTGTCGACCGGGGCGCCGATAATGCCGACCGTCGGACCAAGGGGCTGGCGCTGAATCTCCTCAGAGGATACGAACGTCGGTACATCCGGATTCCCGGCAATCAACTGTGCCGACACCAAATTCAAGGCCGGATGCAGCCGCCCGTTTACCGACACATACAGCGTGCCCAACTTGCGGTCAGCCACAATGGCCGACGTTCCAACCACCCCCGCCGGCCGAAACCACCCGTACACCACAGCGCCGATCACCAACACCACGCCCAACACCGCAGACAACATCAGGCACGTCCGCTGGGTACTCACCGGGTCGACATCCATCGACACCGACCGGCGCAGCAACGCGAAACTCAACCGTCGCCGGACGAAGAAATGGCCACTCACCTGCGTCTTCGACGCCAACTTCAACGGCACACCGGCACCGTACCGTCCAACGTCGCCACCCCGCCACCAAAGCTCGGCACGTCAGCCTTCCGAGACCGGCGGCCAGTAGCCAACCACGCCGTCATCGAAACGGAGGTCTGTCTGCGCGAAGTCGTTGCCGACCGCCAACAACGGTTCACCGCTAAGTCGCGCGGCCGCATATGACATGCAATCGCCGAAGTTCAGACCCGCCGGATGTCGCCCCTTTCCGTACCGCGCAAACGCTTGCAGCGCAACAACAACGTGGTCGGGGCCGTACTGACCGACCACGATGCCGAACTCCGCGCGGATCCGCTCATACAAAGTGCGGCCCGCCGGGCCAAACCGACTCACCAAGACGATGAGGCACTCAGTAGCCGTCGGCGCCGCAATCACCGGCTGGCGATCACTGATCAGCGCCGCCGCGACGCGGTCAGCATCGCCCTCGCGCTGAACTAGCGCCACGACGGCCGAGGAATCAACAATCATGCGCTCACACCGTTGTCGTCGTACCCCAGAATTGCTTCCCGATCCGCCTTCGTGATCGGCGCGGAACCTGCTGTCAGAGGCCAGATTTCGGTCCGCAGCACCTCCATGACCTCGCCGAGTCGATCCTGATGTCGTGACTCCAGGAGCGCGAGTTGCGCGCGCAGTGCGTGGCGGATCGCCGCAGTTTTATTGATCTTGAGACGAGTCGCGAGTTCGGCAGCCAGTTGCTCGGTCTCGGCATCCTTGATGTTCATAGCCATAAAGGTATATTACACCTATTGTTGGTGCATTACACCAAATCGGCGAAAGGTCGGGTGGTGCCCCTTCAGTGGACTGCTTCTTTGGCTGCTTCGTCCTCCAGGGGCCGCAGCATGGGCTCAAGCTCGGCCGCGAAGTCGCCGAGATAGGCTGCCGCCGCGGCGTAAACCATGTCGGCCAGCGGAGGTGGCCGATGTGCCCAGCCCCCCACAACTTCCATCGTGCGCGCGACCAACCACTGAGCCTGATACACGGCGCGACCACCGGTGTCCGCGTCGCCGTCGCGCCCCGGATTCGAGCTCGTCGTCGTGTAGTAGAGGCGGGCTTCCAAGGTGAACTCATCCCACGCCTTTTGCGGGATCTCATCACCGGTGCCCAGTGCATCCCACATTGCCCGCAACTCCAAAGGACAGTCGACACCGCCCCCGCCGTGTTGCACACCGTCCATCATTTGCATCACCAGGGGAACGATCACCTGGTTCAGCACAGTGCGGTCGTTCCAGCCGGCGAGGCGGGTGACGCGCGGGTACAACTGCGGGCACTGAACCGCGAGACGATGCGCGTGCATGTCGTCGAGCACCGGCGGCGCCGGAAGCACCTCGCTATAGTCCCGCGGGCACGATGCATGCTCGACATCGAATTCGCGCAAAGCGTCAACAATGCTGCCGGTGGTCGCCGCCGCCACCAAACGCGCACCACCTGGTGCGCGAAGCCGCGCGTACTCCACCAACACGCGAGCCGGATCAAGCCAACCGAACCATCGCTCGCGAAACGCGTTATCCACCAACGGGTCCACCGTCAACAGCCGTGCTGACCGTGGAACGAAGACACCATGCGGGATGTAGCCGAATCCCTCATTGGACACGAACACGGTCTCGGTCGTTGAGCCGGACTCAGAGCGAAACACTCCTACCGCCCAATCGATCACCGGGTAGAGCGCCGCATCGCTATCGCGGCGAAGTTGGCTGGCTAAAGCCTTCGCAGCCAACAACTCTGGGGACTGCTTAGGTACTCGCGTAGGCCGGGCACTGCCGGCGCTGACGACCGGCGCCGGGACCAGCGCCGCGCCGGCGCCACCAACTCCGGCCGATGTCGGCGCGGGCGCCGCCCCGCCACTCGACCCGCTGGCAGTACCCGCGGGGGCGGTTACCGACGCTGAACCCGCCGGCGGCCCAGCCGACACCGGCGCCGCCGGCGGGGCACCCATACCAGGAGACGGCAACATCATCGGTGGAGCAGCCCCCACCCCGCCGGATGCGCCCGCGGCCGACATCGGCACGTGAGCACCAGACATCCCGACACCACTCGCCGAGGCCGGTGCGGCCTGTCCAGCGGACAAACCCGCAGCGGGCACACCATTCGCCGAGCTTGCCGCCGGTCCCCCACCCGCCGACGTGGCAGCCGGCGGTACTCCGCCGAAACTCGCACCGCCCGACGATCCCGCGGCCAAACCTTGTGTGAACGCCGCTGAAGGCTGTCCGATTCCAGGCGCCGGCGCTGAAAGCCCGGACGCCGCAGGCATTCCCGACGACAACCCGCCACCCGCCCCGGCGCCGGGTGCCTGCCCCAGGCCAGATGCCAACGACGACAGCGGATTCCCCGATCCAAGGCCCCCCACCCCTCCGGATGCGGGCATGCCACCCAATCCCCCGACAGGCATTCCGCCGCCCCCACCCAAACCAGTTGAGCGCACCGGCGGCGACGAGGGCGCGGCTGGCGACAACGGCGCTCCGGGATAGGTACCAGAAGGTTGGAGCCCTGGGGGCGAGGGGTTGTCACCGTCCACGGGTGATTTGATTGACCGCTCGGGCCGGTGCGGTCCGCCGCTCGCTCCAGCGGTCTGTGGTCCATTTGGAGCCGGTTGCTCGTCGTCGTCGCCCCTCTTTAGTTGGTCATGGTCGACGGGTTTGACGATGCCTCTGTGTCCCGGCCCAGGTGGCGGCGGGGAGGGATGCTGGGGGATGCCGCGGTCGTGTCCGACTAGTGCGGTGTAGTCCGAACCGTGTTGTCGCTGGAAGTGGCCGTGCTCGGCGATGGCTGCTTCGACTCCCGCCGCGGTCACTCCGCGGGCGTGGGCGTGGTGCGTGCTAACAATTATCTGCTGCTGCATCGGATTCTTGGCAGCGGCCGCTTCTTGCTCGGCAGCGTGCACGATCGAGCGCTGCCGACTAGCAACATCGCGATACACACCGGCAATGGCCGAAAACATAGTCGCAGCACCGGCATAGAAGTCCTGGGCGCGGCTCAGGTCGGCCGCCCACTGGCGATTGACTTGATGCCCTTCGTCAAACCCGCCGGATTGTGCCGATTGCTCACGCAGCGTGTTGGCCGTGCGCACCCTCCGATGTAGCTCGCCCAGATGAGCGGCCTCGGCACGATATTGCGTCGCTTGGGCCTCCAACGGCTCTGGCGACGGGGGAACCATGTCTGGGGTCACGACCAAATGCCCGATTGAACCTCCCGCCGCCTGCGTGCTGACCACCCCTGCCCCCTCTGTCCTAAAAGCGCGTCACGGTCAATTACGGAAGGCCGCAGACTGCGTCTACCTGATGCGTGTGATCATTGGCGCGATCAATAGCAGCGTCTACCGCGCGGCCATGTAGCAGCAGCGTCTCGTGTTGAATGTCGTAGGTCGCCACGAGGTAGTCGTGGATCGGTTGCGTTACTTCTTGCGGTGTCGCAGGACCGATTTGTGAGTTGAGGTAGGCCGTCTCGACCAGCGTTACGCGGGCATCAGTGATGATTGCTTCGCGTTTGACGGGGTCGTTCCATCCGCGGGGGGCGTGCGCCACATCGGCGCCCGCTGCGACTATCCGCGTTGCAGCCAAATCCCATGCCTGGCACGCCCGCTGCTTGGCGGCCGCGATCTCCTCGGCGCTGAAGCTGGGTGAGACAATCACGGTATTCACCGGCCGCGCAGTCGGCCGCGACAAAGTAAACCCGCTCAACGCTGCCGCGGTGCCGCACACGATCACCGCCAGCCAAGCCCCAGCCAGCGTGAGCCGCCCGCGGCGCCGCGAGGCCGCATGCTTTGGTGGTGTGTACGGCGGGGGTGGGCCTGCAGGTGGCGCGTATAGCGGTGGTGCTGCGTAGGTTGTCACGTCCAGACCCCCGGCTCTTCGGTCAGCGTCTGGCGGTTCTGTTCGTCGGCGTCCAACATGTCGGTCAGTGCCTGCTCGTTGGCGCCGGAAATCTTATGCCCGCGCGAGGCCACCGCGGCCGCGACATGAGTGGTCTCCTGATTGACGGCCCCACACAGCAGGCCCACCGGCGCCCAGGTAGACGCCGCAACCATGCTTGCCGCACCGGACAGCGCCCTCCCTGCCGAGGTCGCTCCCCCGACTGAAAGTTCCGCCGCGGCCGCCGACGCCTGAAGATTGGCCGCGGCTGCTTGAGCGGGAAACAGTTGAATAACTTTGCCCGTTGCCATCAGTCACCACATATCTTGTTTAGCTGCGCACCGGCTGCGTTGACCCGTTCGATCACTTTGTTTGCTTCTGCGTCGGGGACCTCGCGGGTGTTGGCGTCCACCATCGCGATTAACGCGTTGATGTTCTCTTCGGTTGCGTCCGCGACATCCTTCGGTGTTGCTGGCTTGAGGTGGGTCCGCATGTAGTTCGTCTCCACCATGACCACAGTTTGCAGATTCGCCAACATCTGCCGGTACCTGTCCGAGCCCCGTTCACCCGCAGTCGCCGCGAACTGCTGTTGCGCCGCGGTGATCGGCCCATCCGCGACCAAGCTGGCCTCACACGCTTCCTTGCGTGCTGCGGCCATTTCTTGCGGGCTGTAGGTCGGCGGCGGCGCGGTCATGGTGGTGGTGGTCGCTGTCGGTGTGGCCGCGGTCAGTTTGATGGCACTCATGACCGTCGCCGCTATCCCCAGCAGTAGCGCGATCGCGACGAGAACCGCGGTGAGCTTCACGCGGCGGCGACTCGGCGCGATCGGACCATCCACGAGCAGCGCCGGTGCAGCGTGCAGGGGGGCAGGCGGTGCTTGCAGGGTCGGCGGCGGCAGTGTCGCCGTGCCGGGTCGGGCCCACACCTGTTGCGGGTCGACCCCAGCAGGGTCGCCCGGCTGCTCAGGGCCCTTGGGCATCATCTGTCCACTTTAAAGCGGCGAGCCGACATCAGGCCACCAGTTAAAGCACATCAGAGGTCCAGATATCACTGTCGGGGTCGGCCAGCGCTGCCAGGGCGGCGTTGAGGGCTTCCTCGTCTTCGGCGCCGGTGAGGGCTGCGGCTTCGGCGGTGGCCGCGGCGACCGCGGCGTGCAGGGTGTTGTTGTAGAGGTCCTGGAATCCCTCGTGGGTGTAGCGGCTGGTGCTGCCCTCGGCCAGGGTGAGCGAGGTCAACTGGCCCTCATAGTTGACCGTGAGAACGATGTCGCCGTCGCCGCCCTCGAAGTCGACTGCGATCTCGGAGAGTTCGTCGGTCAACTTCGTCAGCAACGATTGGACCCGTTCGATACGGGCGATGACGCTATTGGTCAGCTCGGCGTCGGCCTGATAGCTCGCGTATTCATAGACGGTCACGACGGCTGGTCTCTTTCCTTGGGTGCTTCGATGCGGCGCGGGGCTGCTTTAGCGGGCGCGCGGGGCGTGGGCGGAGGGGGTTTGGGTGCGGTGTCGGCGCGAGCTGTGTGAGCGCGCAGTGCTTCGCCTTTGACGGGTGCAGAATTTGGTTGCGGTGGCGCCGCAATGGTCTTGTCGGGGTCTTTGACCGCGCGGGTGCCTGCCCCGCCGGCGCCCGCGCCGGCGCCCATGGGCATCATCATCGGTGGTGCGCCGCCCATGCCCGCGGCGGAGGCCGCTGCTTGGGTGGGTGATCCGGTCAGGCCTGCCATGGGTGGCACGGGGGGTGGGGCGCTCATCGCGAGCATGCTGTCCGTGGCGGCAGGTAGCTTGGGCAGACCCGCGGCTGCGGGCGCTGTTTCGCCGCCGCCTCCGCCTGCTCCGCCGCCGCCGGAGCCGATGCCGCCAAGACCGGTGCCTGGAATGTCTTCGAGGTCGTCGCCGGAATCGTTGAGGCCAGTGGTGAGTCCGGTGATGCCCTGCAGGGCCTGAGAGGCTAGCCCTTGAGCTTGCTGGCCCAGGCTTTGCGGGATGCTGGCGACCGCGCCGAGCATCCCTCCGAGCACCCCGGTGAGCATGGTGGGCATCATCGAGCCCATGCCTGCCAGGCCGCCTTGGCCGCCGGTGCCACCGAGTGGATCCATCAGGAGACTGTCGTCGCCGTCGAGGATGTCGCCGCCAACGCCCGCGAGATCCTCCGCGCCGCCGTCGCCGGGAGCGGTGGGGCCCGGTTGGCCGGGTGCGGGTCGCGCTGGGGAGTTGGGTGAGCCTGCTTGGGGTCCGGAGGGCCCGACGACCGGCACGACCGGCGGGGGCCCGGGTGGGGCGGTGGGAAGTTCTCCGAAGTGGTATCCGGCGGCGACTGCTGTGGTGCGCTGGTTGAGGGAGGACAGTGCGGCCTGCGCGCGTGTTACCGCTGCGGCGGTGTGTGGTCCGGGATGGCTGGCGAATTGTGCTGTGGCGGCCCGCAATTCGCGCTGGGTGTTGCTGAACTCGACGGTTTTCGGGGTCGCGTGCTGAGTGCGGGCGAAGCGGTTCTTGTGGTCGTTGGCCCATTGGCCGATGGCGTCGGTGTGTCCGGCCATGGTGTGTGTCCAGTCTGCGAAGCGCAGCAGGGCGGCAGCGATGTGCGGTCCTGCTTGTCCTTGGAGATGGGTGTCGATCGTGGCCGCGGCGGCGCGTGCGGTCGTTCCGCAGCTGCGAAATTCTGCCGAGGCGGCGTGGCAGGCGGCCAGGAAGCTGGCGCCGGCATCGGGCTGGCCTGCTTCGACGATCGCGGCGGTGACCGCACCTGGACGTGGTGCCGGCGGGAGCATCGGGATCTCGGGCACGGGGATATCCGCGGTGATGGCCGGCGTGGGGGTGGGTGTGGGTGCCGACGGATTGCCGCGCAAGCTCACCACTGCCTGGTTGGCGCTGTCCATGCTGGCGTAGGCTGCGGCGGCTTGTGCGATGGCGCCCGCGGCGCTGTGCAAGACGGCGACCGCGTCGCGTGCGCGTGAGGCCACGATGGCGCCGTGTCCACTGAGGCGCGCCGCGACGCTTCCCGAGGTTTCGTCGGCGGCGAGCGGGGGGTGGATCGCTGGATCGGCGGCCACAGCGCTCAGCGCGTGGGCAGCCGCGGCGAGCTGGGCGGCGGCGCCTTGGATGCCGCCGGTATCGGCGTGCAGCGGCGCTGTGGCGGCCATCGTTGTCCTTTTCCCGGCGGGTGGTTAGAAGTCGATCCAGGCTTCGTAGTTTTCGACCTGGTCTTCGGTGGCCAGCGGCGTGGTGACTTCGGCGTTGTTGTTTTCCATCTCCAATCGCAGCGCCAGCTGGGAACGAAGGTGGGCCAGGGTGTTGAGCTGCATGATGCGATTCGCGAGGTCGGTTTCGTCGAGCAGCATTGCTGCGGGCTCAAGTTGGAGGCCCAGGCTGTTGCCGCGGCGCCCGACCCTGACGCGGATGGAGCCATCGCGGCTGCACGCCTCAAAGACGTCGGTGTCGCACTCTGTCGCCTCGAACATCGCCCGTTGCACGTCTTCCGTTAATCGGTGGCGATCGTCAGATTGGCGGTATTCGCGGCGTTCATTGCGCCGAATTTGGTTGCGCCGGTGCGTAACTGCGCGGCCATGGCGCGGTGGCGCTGCTCTTGGGCTTGCAGTGCTGCTTCGCGCGCGTTGACCGCATCGATCGTCGCGCGGCGCAACTCATACATCATCGGTCCCCAGGAGTGGGCGGCGGCCACGGTGTTGGGGTGTTCGGCGCGGGCGGCTGCGCATGCCTCGGCGGCCTGTTCGTGAGAGATCGCCCATTGCAGAAGCTGGGCTGGATCGGCCTGTAATGCCTGGTCATTCACGGCCATAACGCTACTCCTTTGCTGTTGATTCGGTTCCGGTTATAACTGCTGATCACGGGGGTGGGGCGGTTGTTGCGGTCAGTGTGGGCTGGGTTGGGCTAGCGGCGGCGGGCAGTGTCAGGTGCCGCCACCCTAGGAAGTTGGGTCCGGTCTGCAGCTGCTCGAGGGGGACCACCTGGCCGTTGGCCCAGACTTTGTTGGCACCCAGTGCCATGACGCGGTGGTCGTTGTATTCACCGATGTCTCCGAATTCCAGGCGTCCGGGTGCGACCGGAGTGGTCACCGGTGATCCGAGCGGGGCCAGTTTAATTCCGGAGGCCGGAAACGCTTCGTCGATGGCGGTGCCTTTGAGGACATCGCCTCCGGCCTTGGCCAGTGCGGCGCTGCTGACAACGCGCTGTGTGCCGTCCGGCAGTGTCACCGATGTCGTGGCGGCGGGAGCTACTGGGGCCTGGCCGGGGGCTGCTGCCGGCGCGGTCGTCCCGCCGCCGGCGCCCGCAGCGGCGGGCTCGGGCTGATCGCCGTGCGCACCGGCGGGTCTGGCCGACGTGGCCTCACCCGGCTTGCCCGTAGCCGGATCTTTGAGAGGGTCGGCGCCTTCGCGATCGTCGAGCTTATCGCGGTCGCGGTCGCGGCCGCCGAGGCCGGCGTCATGCAGTGCTGCGCCCAGTCCAGACCCCAACTCACCCAAGGGAAGTCCGCCGCCACCACCGCCCATCGGCATCATGGAACCCAGCGATCCGGGCAGACCACCCAGGGCGCCCATCGCCGGGGCAAGCGCGCCGAGTCCGGACAGCAGCGGGTCAGACCCCATCGCTGAGAGCGCGGGATCGCCGCCCGCGGCGCCTTCACCGCCCAACGAGGGTGTCGCGCCGGCCGCGGCTGCCGGCGCTGCGCTCGGCGGCGCACCCGGACCGGTACCGTCCGGTGCGGGTGTCGGCGGAGTCTTACCCTCGCCGGCCACCGCGTCGTAGCGGTGAGTCAAACCGTCCAGAATCGCCGCCTGAGATTGCGCGTCCAGGTTGGCGTTTTTGACGACCAGAAGAATCTGGGCGGTCTTGTTCTTGAGGAAATCCGCAAGCTGCTGTTGACCGGCCGGAGTGTCCAAGGTGTCCCCGAGCTTCTTGACTTCGTCGATGATCGACTGCTGCAGTTCCTGCAACTTGGCCTTGCCCGCCTCGCTGGTAGCGTGAGCCCGCAACACCGCGTCGGCCAGTTCGTCGTCGGCGGCATTGAGCGCCGTACGGTTTTTCGCTAACGCGGAATCAAGACGAGTCGCTGCGTCTGCGGCCGCACCGGAAATGTCTGGTGCCGCAGGTGCAGGAGCACCCGGACCCGGCGCCGGTTGACTCCCCGGCACACCGGCAGGCCCGGTGCCCGGCGGCGGCCCAGCAGGCGCTGCGGGTGGCGGCGGGTCGGCGAACTCAGGTCCCTTAAACAGGGTCGGCCACTGATTGCGCAGCGCACCGATCAAGGTATCCGGGACATAGGAGTTCACCCGATTGGCCCAGTGCGTCGGATCGGTCTGTTGGGTGTGCAGGATCTCGTTGAGGCGGCGGTAATCGTCGTCGTTGAGGTGGCCGCGCCACTGAGGGTGATACTTGAGGATGTGGTTGATTGCGTCGACCACCTGACCTTCAGTGGCCATCGCGCACCTCCGGCGTTCCTACCGCCGCAGCGCTGACCGCCGCGGCGGCGCTAGATGTCGCCATCGGTGTCCGTCAATTCCGCAAGACCGGTGCCGGCCAGTGGCGGCACAGCAGGCACGTGAGGGGCCGGTTCGCCGAGAAGCTGCGCGATACCACCTACCAGTTCTTGCACCGCAGATTGCGCCCATGACGTCGTCATAGCCCCGGACGATAGAACTTCAGCGGCAAATCGCGCCACCACTGCTACCTACATCGGGCGGTGAAACAATTTTCTGAACGCTCTGCGGCGTGTCCCCCGCCCCGGTTTCTGGAATCGGCGGCATGATGCGACTCATGGCCAACGGAAAACCTGGACGCCGCTCCCTAGGGCCGCGTGACACCACCCCAGCCCGGTTACCCCTCGCCGTGCATGCCCTGGTCGAACACGCCGCGGCCGCGCGTGGCATCGACCGCGGAGCGTTTTTGGCCGACGTGATCTGCTATCACGCCGGGCGGGCAGACCTGATGCGACACCTGCATCAAGACACTCTGTTGGCGCCGCCGATCGCTCACCACGAAAGCGCCGAGGGCGACGGCAACCAACTTCGCCGCATCACCGTGCGCATACCGCCTGCGGTGCGCCACGTCGTCGAACGTGCCGCGGCCGAACAGGGCACGGATCGATGCACCTACCTCTCGGACCTGATCTGTGCGCACATGGGGCGCCCCGATCTGACCCGCGCCATCCACAGGGAGGTTATGCCGCTGGCGATGTAAGCCACGCCACGGCTCCCGCCACGGGGGCCGACCCAGCCAACTACATAGGGCGCGGCACAACTAGGACCCCTAGACGCGGAAACCCTCGGCTTCCGAGGTGGATTCCGAGGGCTTAGTGAGAGTGAGCGGCGAACTCGACTCTCTGTGCTCCGCACATGTCCCCGAAGGGAACGCTGTTGTTGCATCACGCCAACGGGTTTCACAGTAGCGCATTGCCCCGGTCCCGTCCATCGGTCTCGCTGCGTGTTCCCCAAAATTCCACACATCATGTGGACATCTGGTCGCCTCCGCCGCGACCGATCTCTGAGCATCCTCGCCTCGCCGAGCCACAGCCGCACGCGCAGGGCCCCAGCGGCCCAGCCCGGCTGAGCCCACCGACGATCGGAGGTGCGGCCACGGCAATCACCTGAGCACCAATAGGGGCCTGCGCCGGGCGTTCTCTGTGTCGTCGGCGAAGTCCGCAACAACTCAACACCCACCGTGCGTGGGAATCATCAACCGATTAAAAGCGCGAACCCCCGGTTAGCGGCCGGGGGTCCATCACACGCCTTATGAAGTTGAACCCGAGTTAGCAGCTCGGATGTGGTGCTCGCGCACCTTCCCCGAAGGGATTTGCTTGAACGGCAAGTCTCACGGTAACGCATACCCTTCTGCCGGTCTAGATGGCGCAGCGTGTCGTGATCAACTTTTGTCCTCACCCGGCGTGGACACCGCGTGGCCGGGCCGCGCGCTCCCCCGGGGCTACCGGGGCTGCACTGCCTCGCGGCCCCAACGCGGTACCTTGCGCACCAGGCCAGCGGCCAAGCGCCGCGACCGCACCCACGCCGCCCTCGCACGCCGGCGACGCCTCGCGCGCACTCGCCGCGTTCTCTCCCCGCTGGCGCCGGCCGCGACATGGGCGATAACGGAAAACGTCGTCCTCGAACTCGCCGAGGACATCCACACCGGGATCGCATGCTGGAACCACGGCTGGTCAGCCTGGGCCCACCTCACTGTGGCCTTCGCCTACGACCAGCGCTACAGCGTCATACGGGCGCACATGCACGACGGCGGCATATCCCGCTCGAAACTGATCCTGGTCGCCGCAGCACTAGCCCGCTATGCCGACTTCCGCACCGGCCGCAACGCCCGCCCCACCAACGCCCGCTTAGCCGCCGACACTGGATTGTCGATCCGCCACGTTCAGCGAGGCCGACAATGCTTGCGGCTGCTCGGAGTGGCTACTGAAGTGCTGCGTGGCCGCCAGCGCACCCGAACCGAACGGTTCGCGTCCTGGCGCCTGGGCGACCGTGCCCGGGGCTGGGCATCAGTGTGGGCATTGCACGAGGACGCCCAGCTCGTCCGGGCCATTAACACGCTGTCACCCCACCCACGAAGTGGTCCCTTACGTAAGAAACATTCCCCTTACCAACAACTCACTACCCACAGCCGACGGCCTCACGGCCGCCGGAAACACGGCGCTACGCGCCGAGCACGCCCCGACGAGCGGGGGTTGGCCCTCGCACAGACGTGGCGCAGCCACCCGAACAGTCCCCCGTGGGCGCGTCGGCACTCCGCGGCGGCCTGGGCAGCTGTGCTGGCCGGCCCGGCGCATCACCAGTGGACGGCGCGCGACCTGAACCAACTGATCACCGATTGGCTCGGCATCACCGGTCACCGTATCCCCGACCGCCCGGCCAAACCGATTGGCCTGCTCGGCGCCGTGCTGGTCTGGCACGGCCGCGACAACCTCGACGACCGACCCAGCGCGCAAGACCAAGCACGCGAAGCGCACGAACGAGCGAGTAGAGCCGCTCAGCGCCGCGCCGAGGCCGACGATCGACGTCAACGCCAAAGCATTGTTCTGCCTGCTGAGCAGCATCCGGCCCGCCAAGCCGCGCGTGCAGTCGCGGCCGCGGCCGCTCAGCGCGCACAACGACGGCGCATCGACGAGGCCGCCGCCGCCGCCGCGGAATTGGCCAAGAAAATAGAAAGCATACGTGCCCGCGATGCAATTCCTGGAACTATCGACTACCGTTGATTTGAAACGGCGCGTTTGCAAATGAAAATCGCTCATTGTTTATGTATTTCGTCGGGTATAGTTATTTTTATGCCGCGCAAATACGGTGTCATGATCGACTTCGACGGAGTTCTTATCGACATGGCCCCCTTTGCCTACGAACTCGACGAAGAACAGCCGCGCCGCTGGCACCGATTCTTTGCCCACACCGACGAGGCCACCCCGCTAATGACCGGGCTGGAGCTCATCGAGCGACTCAGCGCCCTCGGATGGTCCTACGCGGTGTCCACGACCAGGCCGGCGTGGACACTGGGCACTGTGCGACGCTGGATCGACACCCAGCTGCCGGTACCTCCCGTTGCCGCCTACGCGCGCCGCACCCCCGCCCAACGTCCCCTAGCCTGCAAGGCAGAGCACTACTGGCGCACCCGTCGCTCATCGCGCTATTCACCCGCAGTCTGCACCCTATTCATCGACGATGAACTCTCCGTCGTTGAGGGCCTGGCCGATATTGATATTCCCGCAATCCACATCGGCGACATCGCGGTCCATAACGAACGGGATCTACTGGCCTGCCTGAAATACAGCCGAAAGTTGCTCTACGAAGACGAACAACGGCGCCGAAATAAAACGGGCTAGCTCATGTCCGCGCTGACATAGCCAAGACGTGCGGCCGCGCAGAATCGTGGTGCCAGCATCGAACCTCCACCTAGCCGGGCCACTTCTCCGCGCTGGCCGCAAGAGCGGCCCCGTTCGCCGCCTTTGGGATCAGGTCTTGGCATGGAGAAGAAAATGCTCAAGAACAGTCGCCAAAAATGGTGAGAGGTGTGTGGCGCCGATGTCGGCCATTTTATCTTTGACCCACTGCCGCTCTTGAGGTTTGAGGGCGATCTTTGCCTCCACAGTGGGCTCTGAACTGTTTCGAGCCGAGCGCGGTTCCGGCATGAGCCACGGGTCGGCGGCGTCGTTGACGTCGAAGAGCTTCGCCAAAGCGTCGGCGGGGTCTTGGTTCTCGTCGTTGGCCTTATCGCGGATGAAGGCGAAGGCGTCGTAGACGGTTTGGGCGTAGCTCCGAAATTTCTTTTGGCGCCTGTCGACGAGTTCACGATATGCCTTGGTGCGCAGATAAACGGACGTGGGACCGATTTCTCCGGACGGTGGCTTCAATGCTCTGGGAACCGCAGGCCGTGCCGGTGTGCTCTGGCCGGCGACTTTGTTGGTGGCCTCGGGTATGGGAGCCGCCGCTGGCTGCTGCTGCGGCGTCGCGGCAACAGTCGGGTCCGGCGATGGAGCGTCGGCTTGGCGGGCCGGCGATTGCGTGATGCTCGAGGTCGGGGACGCCGGATCCTGTTGGTCAGGCTCAGAGTTGGCTGCCGCAGGCTGCCGGCGATCCGGGGATTTCAGGAGACCTTGCAGTTTTCTCCCGCGTGGTGGTGGCGCAGCGAAGGTGCTTTGCAGATTCTTATGCGTAGGTTGAGACATTGTCATACCTCCTGGTCAAGGGCTGACAGTTCGTTGACCCGCTGGAGGATCTCCATGGCCAGACCTTCGTAGTCTTCCGCCAGACCCGCGCTGCTCGCGGCGCCGGTGGACACCCCGGCCGATTCTGGTGTGATGCCCGTCTTGAGCGCCTCTAGTCGCTTGCGTTGGGCAATTTTGCTGGCCGACTCCAGCTCGTAGGCCATGAGTCCGTGACGACGTCCATCAAAACTGGCAGCGTCTGAGTGACGGATGATGTTACGGAAGACAGGTGCGCTATCCCCCAATATTTCGGTGACTGTGTGTTGGACCCGCTGCGCGATCCGAGTGGATGAGCTGCCGAGTCCGAATCGAACCACACCGCCAAGCATCAACGCTGGATTATCTTGACGAGCCAGCTCAAATCGGCGGGCCACAACCGAGAGTCCGTCGATGCTGGCGTCGTCGGCACGGATGGGAATGATGACGGTGCCCGCCACGCGCAGGACAGCGTCCATCGCTGTCATATCCACAGGTGGTGCGTCTATCAAGATCAAGTCGTAGCGCCGATCCAGGCTAGAGATTTCTGCTACCAGAGCCGCGTGCAGGCTCTGACTAGCCGCGTTCGATGCGAAGTATTTGTAGATGCGTTCCAGGGCGTAACCGCCGGCGATGAGGTCGACGCCAGGCCGCACATTCTCATAAAACGGAGGTGGCGCGCTCGGGGCACCGGGGAGCATCAGAGCAGCCGCGTGCGCTTCGCCATTTCCCGCAATCAGGTCTTCAACTGTCTCCCATTCCCCCACGGGCAAGCCGAAGTCTCGCGCGCAGTTTCCCTGCATATCGAGCTCGACGAGAAGCACTCGATATCCCGCGCCGCCGAACAACGCGGCTTCGTTGGAGGCAAGACTTGTTTTGCCTACTCCCCCTTTGCCATTGGCGAACGCAATGGCGTGATACGGCGATGGCACCACGGCGGTCATCGCTTCGGCTAGATCGGCGGTAAGGATCGGCATAGTGAAGACCTACCTTTTCGGTTCAGGCATTGATGTGAAGGTGGGGGTCATGGGCACCGCGGCGGGGGGCGGCGTTGGGTCCCCCGCCGCGGCAGCGCTGTTGAGGCGCGACGTTATCCGCTGGTTGCACGCGCGTCCAGCGCGACGCGCCGAGCGGGGTAAATCGCTAACTTTCGCGCGACCCATCGCGCACTTTGCATCGCGTTTCAAACGCGCAATAGTCGCGACACTGAACGCGCACCAATCGCGCTAACTGTCGCGTGAAAAACAGCGATGCCATCGCAACTGTCGCCGCTTGTTTATCGCTCTATTAGTCGCGTTTGCCGCGCGCTTAGTATCGCACTGCATCAGCGCACACACCGCGCAGACAAGCGCGTTGTGTCACGCGCTTCACAACGCGCTAATCAACGCGTTCTCTACCGCGCTGCATCGTGCGTGATACTTAGCGTGGTTAATGCACGCTAGCGCGCGCTGCGTAGGACGTACCGCGCCGCGCCTGGTCACGCGGTGTATCAAGCGTCTAGGCAGGCGAGCTTGAACGCGTCGTGGTGCACGCTGTTATACGCGAGGTTAGTTGCGTGCTTCACGCGCGACATACGGCGCGGTTATCAGCGCCTCTATGAGCGCGGTGCAACGCAGTGAACTGCTAATATCGGCCCTTGGCACTTATCACCGCCTGCGCCGGATGCGGGTGACTCGCGGGTGACGAGCGCGCCCGCTTGCCGTGGAGGATCGCACTTTTGGTGCCCCAGGGGGTGCTGCGAAGCGGCAGAGCGCCCGGCCGTGGGGCTTCCAGATCGACACCCGGCGCGATCGGGGGCCTAAGCCTGAAGTTAACGACCAGCAGCGACGAGTTCCCCCCAGCGCCTGAACACCAGTCTGGTGAGATATCTCGCCCGCGGGGGTGAGCAGTTGCTCAGTACTTCGGCGACTCATCCCCCGCTGACCCGCCACAGGGGCTGCGAGCGCGGGGTCCTGCGACCGCTTAAGCCCGAGGGGCTGGCGCCCTGCTATCCGCAGCAACCCGAGAGTCTCGGGGAGCGACGTGATGCACGTGGGTACTTGGCGGCCGGGGGCGCGGGGTGTTCCCGGCGCCCGACCTCTTCAGAGCCCGGGCGCTGAAGATACCGACAAGGCCAAGGGCCGAGTCGCACCCGCGTCGCGCAACCCGGAGCCCGTCATGAACGGGGGATTTGGAGGCAGTAGGTAATGTCTCTTGCCAGAACAGCGCAACATTGGCCGGGCCAGTTGCTGGACCTGGGTGGCCTGGCTAGGCCATACTCCCCGTCCATGACGACTTTGGGCGCCGCGATCGTCGAGGCGGGTCGTGCGCTCGGTGATGCTCGAGGCATGTATGGGGCCACGCCGGTGTCGGGGGAGTGGCAGTCGACGGGCGGTCTTGTCAGAGCGGGTGGCGCCGTGGCCCGCACGCACCGCCAGGCCCAGGAGTCGTGGCAGGGGGTAGGGGGAGGAACCTATCGCAGTTCTGCGGGCAGAGGGTGGCGGGCGCTCGATGTCGTGACCGGCGCCGACGAGGGAGCACAGCCCGGTCTGGCGGGAGGAGCGACCGTGGGCCGCCAAGGTCGTGGCGGTATGGATGGTGTCATCGCCACCACCCAGAGTGGGGTCGGTGCGCTCGCGCCGACTGCGAGTACCCCAGCCGGTCAGCGGGCTCTGATCACTCACCTTCAAGGCCAACTCGGCCGGGCGAAGGCACTTCTGCAGCTGTCCCAGCAACAAGACCGGCAGTTGGCTGGGCTGGTGCGCGCCGCGGCCGCGGGTTATGGGGGACAGGCGCCGCCTGCGGCGCCCATGAGCTTCTCGCCGTCGGGCATGGGCGGCGGAGGTGGTGCTGGCCTCAGCGCGGCACCGTTCGGGGCGGCGACGGGTTCTTTTGCGGGCACGCGAGGGCGGCGTCAGCGGCGCGGCCGCGAAGCGGGGTCACCGTTGCATTTGAGCGCGCACGGACCAGGACCAGAGCGGGTACGTGCGGCGATCCGCCAAGCCCTGGATCTGAAAGGGATCAGGGATCCCGCGGCGCGTGCTCGCTGGGAAAGCGGCATGATGCTGGTGGCTCAGCGGGAATCCAACTTTTCCTCCACGGCGAAGAACCTCAGCGATGACAACGCTGTGCGCGGCGATCCCAGTGTGGGGACCTGGCAATTCATCGACTCAACCTTTCGCGCCTACCACGAACCGGGTACAGCGATGAGCCGCACCGATGATGTGGCCGGAGCATGCGCCTTCATAAACTATGCCCAGCGCCACTACCACGTCAGTCTCGACGGATCCAACCTAGCCGCCAATATCCAGCAAGCCGACCCCACCCGGTCGCCGCGCGGCTACTGATCAGGGGTGTTCGGGGCGGGGTCCTCTTCTGAGTTGAAGGCCGGATCGGAGCAAAGTTGCCCGTATTGGTGGCTCAATAGCGAGGGAATCGGCAATACTGCCGCTTGTGTCCCTTGACGCGTTGGTTGCCGAGGCTGGCCGCAGCATGAGAGCAGCACGCGGCCTGTTCGGTCAGGCACCGGCCGGTGGCGAATGGACGACGACACCGACACTGGAGGCGGGGCGTGGCGCTGTCTCGGGTGCGGTCCAGGCGGCCGGAGGGCATTGGCGCGGAGCCGGAGGGCAAACGTATGTCACCGCGGGCCGCGGACATGTGGCCGGCCTGGACTCAGTCGTCGGCGCTGATTACCACACGACGCCGGGATTGCAGGGAGCGGTTCGGACAGCTTCGCTCGGCGGCGCGGGAGTTGATGGTGTGATTGAGCAAACCCGCGCCGGTGTGGGAGCGATCGCGCCGAGCACCGCGACACCGGCAGGCCGTGCCGCATTGATCAGTCTCTTGCAGGGCCAGCTCTCCCGGGTCAAGGCGGTCCTGACGGCCGCTGAGGAACGCAACCTTCGGCTGGCGATGATGGTCCGCTCGGCATCGGGGGGCTACCGCGCCCCGATGAGTGTCTCTCCGATGGGTGGGGGCGGGGGATTCGGCACGGGTGGGGGAGGGGGCGGCGTGCCGTCGCTGCCGGGGCTGTCCGGCTTGTTTAGCGGGCATCGCGGGCACGTGGGTCACCCCGGCGCCGCGGGCCAGCATTACGCGATGCGGGGTGGGGGACCGTCGGCGCAAATGGCGGTGAAAGCGGCACTGACGAAGCTGGGTAGGCCCTACGTGTGGGGAGCGAAAGGTCCTGAGGCGTTTGATTGTTCGGGCCTCGTGCACTGGGCCTACGCCCAGGCCGGCGTCACCCTCGGCGCCGATACGTACACCATGATCGGGCAGGGAACTGCGGTAGCACCTGGCGACGTACAAGCCGGCGATCTGGTCTTTCCGCGCAGCTCGTTCGACAGCCGGGGCCCCGGCCACATCTTGCTGGCGATCAGCCCGACCGAATGCGTCGAGGCACAACAGTCCGGCGTGCCGGTCAAGGTCTCGCCGATGCCGGGGGCGTTTGTCGCTCGACGAGTGGCTTAAAGCGTCGCCAGTCGTTGGTCGTTCGCGGTAGCTTGGCGGATGGCGACGCGCTGCTCATGCAGCGCGGTGATCGCCGACATGGTCTCGTCGAAGGCGTCACCGGCATGGGGGAGCGTAGCCGAGATGAGCGTTTCGAGATTGAACAATTGCGTGTCGAGTTCCTGCAACGCCATCCGCGACTCGGGACGCTGGGCAGACTGCAGCAGAACGAGCGCGCAGGTCGCCGCGACATCGGTCAGTCCTTTGGCGATCACCAAGTAGGTGCGCGGCGATACCGCAGCCGATTGCCGCGGTGGGGCAGCGGTGGCTGCGATGGAAGCTTTCGGCGTGGTGTCAGCCTGCGGCAGCGGCACATTGCGCCGCAGCGCATCCAGGGCGCCGCGCGGCCACTGCAACGCATCTTCAATGAGCACCCGTTTGGAGGGCCGCGGAAAGGTCTTGCCCCGTTCGAGTAGCGCCGCAGTGCTCAGCGCGACACCCGCCGCATCGGCCAGCTCCTGCTGGGTTTCAAACCCCACCTCGAGTCGACGCGTGAAGACAGCCTGACCAACACGCTTGAGTGGCTCGGTCTCCTCGCTCACCCCGGTCCCTTATGTCAGGTAGTCGCTTGGGCCCGAACGCCCGAGAAACGAGCATTCAGCTTGTCGCATCACTATAGAAGGCAACCATAGCCACGTACATACAGACACGAGGATTGTCGATCACGCCCCGTTCCGGGCAGAAGCATTGAGCATGTACGGCAATAGGCGTGAAAACACGTCTAGGGTGCGCGTGTCAATCATCAACCACCGCGTCTGCGCCCCGGAACCCCACTCCCTTCACAAACAGTAAAATGCGTCTGAGCAGGCTATTTATAGAAAGTGTCCCCATAAGTCACCAATAGTCTGGACATGAGTGCCTATAGGTGTAATAGTACGTGACTAGATGTTTTTGGAGCGTTTAAGATTCACGCACACCTAGGGGCACTCATGTCACTTACCGATATCACCCGCATTGCAGCGACGCAGTCGGCGCGCGATGGGCTCTGCCGATACGACGATCCTGACCTGTGGTTCAGCACCGCCGCCCGCACCCGCGCGATCGCCATCTGCGCCAATTGCCCGGTCGCGGCGGCCTGCGGTCAAGCAGCCCTTGATTTGGGGGCCAGCGACGGGGTGTGGGCCGGTGTGGTGCTGCCCGGTAACCGCACCCTTGCCCCGCTGGCCCGAGCGCGTGAACGCTTGCAGGCCGCGGTCGAGCACTATCGGCAGCGACCGCCCGATCAACAGATTCGCGCGCTCGTGCTTCGCAAAGCGTTGCGCCACGCCGCGACACGCGAGCAGGCACGACGAGTCATGTCCGAGGCGATCCGCTACGCGACTCCCAACCAGGAACAAGCGCTACGTGGCCTGCGCAAGGCCGTCGACGACAACCGCCGCGGTGCACCACGAGTGCGCACCGCTGACTTGATGATTCGCGAAGCCGTGCGCTACGCGGCCGATCAGGAGCGGGTCAGTGCCTAGCTACAGCCGCGCCACCCGCATCTTGCGTGATGACCTCACCGCGCAGCTACGCCGCGCCGACCGACCGCTGACGACCGCTGAACTACGGGACAACGCCCCCCGTGTGCCGCACGGTCCGCGCGGCCGGCTCGCCGCGCCGATCAGCGAACAGATCTATCGCACCCTGTGCGCGCTGGAGCGCGAAGACATCATCAACCGAGCGGGATCCTCAGGTCGCACGATCACCTGGGCGCCGACTATCACCGCAGCCTTGCGTACTGAAATCGCGGATCTGGAGGCCGCTTTCGCCGTCGTCGAGCCTGCGGACGCTCGTGGGTCACAGGCCCCGCAACCGGCACCCGTGCCCGCAGACCCAGCCCGAAAGAGGTTGTGACCGTGGTACTTCCTCGCGAGTTGATGCGCGCCGCTCTGGCCGAACGTGTTCCCGAAGTAGCTGACGGTTCAGTCCAAATCGTCAGTGCGGCACGCGAACCCGGACGGTGGGCCAAAGTCGCCGTCGACACCCATCTGCGCACCCTCAACCCCGCCGGGGTGTGCATCGGCTGGGCAGGATTGCGCGTTGCCGACGTGCAACGCCGCCTGGGTGGCGAACGCATCAGCATCATCCGCTTCCATCCCGACCCGGTCCGGTATGTCCTCGACGCCCTACAGCTGCGTTGCGCACAAGCCGAGGTCACCGACGCGAAGGCCCGCATCATCCGCGTGGTCGTCGACCCCGCCGACTACTCCCGCACCCTAGGCAAGGAAGGGCACAACGTGCGGCTTAGCCGAGAATTGACCGGGTGGAACATCCAGGTCTGCACCACTGGCTGCGGGAGTAGCCGCCACGACCATCCTCGCCGCCCACACCGGCTGGCATCATGACTGCCGCTGCAGTTCTCGCGCCGCCGCCCCGCACTGCCTGCCATCGCACCTGCGGCGTCCGCGCGCAGCGCCGGCAGATCACCACCACCGATGGCACCATGCTGGCGGTCCACGACAGCGGACCGGCCAGCGCGGGGCACACCGTGATCTTTCTGCACGGCCTGTGCCTCAACCACCAGACTTGGACACCGCAGATCAATCGGTTACAGGCCGAGTACGGCGCGCAGCTCAGACTGATCAGCTACGACCACCGCGGCCACGGCGAATCAGGAACGGCCGATCCAGCGACCTACACCATCGCCCAGCTCGGCGAAGACCTTCGCTACCTGCTCGGCGAGCTCGAGGTGACACCGCCGGTGACGATGGTCGCTCACTCAATGGGCGGCATGGCCGTGTTGGCCTATCTCACCGCGTCGGCGTGCCGTCGCAGCGTGATCCCCCATGGCCTGGTTCTGGCAGCGACCGCTGCGGGCAAACTCAGCCGACGCGGCATCGGCAGGCTGCTGTCGACCCCGGCCACTGACGCGGTGGCCTACACCGTCACTCACAGCCCCGACACCCTCGTGCGGGGCCTGACCAAACCCGTGTGCGCGGCCCTGGCCCACCTAGCACATCGTCTGCCCACCAATGACTTTGCGCCCATGGCGTTGGCGGCATTGACCACCACGGCGGCCTGCACCGCCGTCGGGTACCTGCCCAGCCTGCGTTCCTACGACCACTACGCGACACTGTCCACCATCACCGCACGAACCGTCATCGTCAGCGGGGGGGCCGACCCCATCACGCCACCCCAACACGCCCGCGACATGGCCGCAGCGATACCCGACGCTGTGCACTGGCACGTCCCCCGCGCAGGCCACATGTTGCCCGGCCAAGCCCCCGACGTCATCACCGCCGCCATCAAACACGCCGCCGCACTCGGGGCGCCGACAACTCGACCTCCCCGGCTCTGCACTGCCCGAAATGTCACCCACGCGCCGGCTTCGCCACCACATTTGCCACCCGAACCAGAGCCGGCCAGCGCGGCTAAACCCGCGCTCCTCAAATACGTCACCGAGGGCACACAATGAGCGCCACGATAAGTCGCCCCGCGCCCGGCCGGTGGTTGACCATCCTGCTCAGCGGCGCACCGCACCAGATCATCACCGATGCCCACGGACGGCTCTATCTGCGCCGCTGGTATCTGCTGCCGCACAACCGCCTCGTGAACCTTTACCTGCATCAATTCTTGGCCTCCGATGACCCCCACGACTTTCACGACCATCCCTGGGGATTCCTTTCAATCATGTTGTCCGGCAGCTATGTTGAAACGACCCCAGCAGGTTCCTGGTTGCGCCGCCGCGGCTCCATGGCCCTACGCAACGCCAGCGACAGACATCGGATCGCCCTCCTGCAAGCCGACGATGGATCCGAAAAACCCTGCCGCACCATCGTTGTCACGGGAAACCACTGCCGGCAATGGGGCTTTTGGCGCGCAGCACCGGGCTGCGAACCAGGAGACGGCCACTTCGTCCCCTGGCGCGAGTACGGCGGTCCGGCGGCCGCCGAGACGGCGCTGTACCGCCAAGCTCCACCCGTTGCCGGCGCTCGGCGTCGCGCACAACGGGTGGACACGCTGAAGCGGCTACGGCAGCGCAGGATGAAGATGCGATGAGCGCCGCCCACACCTGCAGCCCACAGTTTTTCGTTGCTTGCGGCGCGGGGACCGGATACCTCGCTGACCGTGACGCTCTCGTGGACATCTTGCGCCGACAGACCGAATTCGATTGGTACGTCGCTGAACACGTGCACATGGTCCCCGCCGTATGGATTGCCACCGGCGGCGACCAGTTCCGTAGTCTGCGCGTCACCCGCAGACAGGTCGGCGGCTCACGATCCTGCATCGAAGAAGAATGGACCCTCCTTGACACCGCCACTGAGCACGTCGACCGAATCATCACCTCCGCCCCCGCGTTCGACGTCGCGGCGGGTCTAGCGCTGTACCCAGCCACACCGACCGGAAGAAATCAACCCCGATGACCATCGAACCGCCATCTCCAGGCGCATCCCCCGGTCAGTGGAGGCGAGACCGACTCACCCCCGCGGCTGAGCGCACAAAAGCATCTTCTGTCGCTGCGCCCCTGCGTGCGCTCGCCGGCCAGCTCTGCGCCCTGGGCTACGACGCCCGCCCCACCAGCCAAGGCATCCACAGCGTGACGGCCATCGAGATCCATGCAGTAAACATCGAGGGATGGCGCTACCCTGACGGCCACTGGGAATTCGTGGACAGACCAGCGCAACTTCTCATCGACCCCCACGGCCGACCCGACCGCCTGGTGTTACCCAGTGAGGTCGGATGGGGCGGCGCCACCACCGGAGTGCCCTCCTACGCATCCCCGGCGGCCGTTGCAAGCTGGGTGGCCCAGAGCTTGCCGCCGCCCGATCAGCCTCACTGCCAATTGTTTTCAAGCCACGATGACCGGCAGCATTACGCCTACC
Source organism: Mycobacterium sp. NGS24 (assembly GCF_059813065.1). NCBI lineage: Bacteria > Bacillati > Actinomycetota > Actinomycetes > Mycobacteriales > Mycobacteriaceae > Mycobacterium > Mycobacterium sp. NGS24. The sequence continues at coordinate 24,403 of NZ_JCALDW010000020.1, read as the reverse complement.
CGGCTCCCCGCGACTGGGAACAGCGATGGCGTCTGGCCTGGTAGCGCGTCATCGGCGCGGCAAAAAGACGGGCCAGCGGTGAACGCGGCACAGCTGCGAGCAGCACTGATCGAGGTCCTCGCCGGCACCCACGAACCAATGACCACCAGCGCGGCGCGTATGGCGCTCAGCGAACGGTTTCGCGGCAGCGCGCGCCCGCTGGTGGCCGAGGAGGTCTACCGCGCACTGCTGATCCTGCAACGCCAAGGCGCGGTGCGGCGCGTCCACGACCAGCCGGGCCCGCTCGCGCACTGGCAACTAACGCACAGTCCCCGGCCACACTCAGAGCAGGCACATCGGCGATGAACACACCACCCTGCAGCCACCGGCACGACGCGCTCACACCAGGGCTCGTGGTGCGGGAATCACTGTCGGTTGTCAGCGTCGAACTGGTGCTCATCACCGCGTGTGCGCTGATGTTCAGCTTCATCAGCGCGCGCGAGAATCGACAGACGACGTGCCCCATGCCGTGGACTGGCGAATCGCCCGCCTATCAGAACCGAGTCCTTCTGTGCAACACCACGATTCAGCGACATTCTTCGCACCGGCCCCACAGCGGTGGTGTGGGCGCTGCCCGGAGTCTTTCACTCATCATCACAAGGGAGTTGTCATGCATAATCACATAGAGCTTCAGGCCGAGACCACCCCGGCGAGTGGAAGGGCTTGGCACGCGCCGTCATTGCCTGCCCGTCTCCGTTTGGCCGCCGCGCGTCTGCGCAATGGCGACAGCCGACAGGTGTAGCTGAGATGGCAATCGGTCGCCAACCCGCACCCGTCGACGTCACCGCACACCTGCCGCTGCTGCTGATCGGCCTGCGGTGGCTGCTGGACACCGAACAACCTCATGGAGCGGTGATCTGCCCTCATGACCAATCGTTGCCGTCAGTCGGCAACCGCAGACTGCGATTTCGCCCGCAAGGGCTCGGTGGCCACCCCGCGGTATTGATCGAGATCACCGACGCCGACTGGGATTTCAGACGGAGTCGTTCTCCTAACGTGGTGTCTCCCTGTGAGCTCGACGATCTGCTGTTCGTGATGAGCGACTGCGGCGAACCCGCCGCCGCGACGTGGCAAGACAACCCGAGGGTCACCGCTGCGGTTGCCCTTGCCGCGCCGGCACACCCGTCGCTGCTGGCGGCCATGGTGCGATACCGGCAGAGCTACCCGCCGCATCGGGGCGAAGCGGAGTGTCACTGCAGCCCGGGACACTGCGAGGGCTCACAAGGCGCTATCAGTGTGCACGACGTACACAGCGCGGCACTAATCGGCGGACCGTCGAAGACCGGCGGCCTCACACCGGAACTGATCGGAGAGACGTTCGACCGCACTACGGCGCCATGCTCACACGCCAAATCACCGTGGTTGCGGCGGATCCCAGGCCAACCGCGGACTTATCGGCGCGTCACGTGCCATTGTCGATTCCCGTCGCAAGGAACACCGGATGAATGACTCGCGACGATTTCCTTGGTTGGCCAGCGAAGCCGATCACACCGAGCTACGGGATCGCCTACTCGGTCGCCCGGCGCGGGCGATCCTCAGCGGGTGCCCCAACGCGTTACAGCGCCGTGCCCTCAGCGGCTGGAATCGTGTCCTAATTCGTTCTGCCACAACCCAAAGCGGCCCGAACGTCCCCCGCCTCAAGGTCGCGTGGTCCAACCGGGCAATCACCGTCTCAAGCTTCTTCGAGGTGGTCGCGCACGCGCAGGCCGCCGAGGTGTGCTCGCGGTGAGCCCGGCAGCTGAACCGAACTCCCGGCTCGCCCACCACCGGCGACTGCACGCACTGATGGCCGCTGCCGGCTACCCCGACCCCGACACCATCCGACAGGAGCGCACAATATGGCACGCAGCAAGCGGCCAGATCCCCACCAACAGGGTCTGTTCGACATCTTCGGTGGGGATGGTGACGATGAGCAGTCCAGAGATACAACAGATCGTGCGCCAGGTGTACTCGGGTCCACTGCGCCTACCGGCGCACTGGACCCCACCGCAGTGCGAGGAATTCCTGGACAGCGAGGCGAGCAGACTGAGTCACCAGATAGCCGAACTGGCAGCCGAGATGGGCGCCCAAGCGGTAGGGGAGTGGACCCGCGCCCACCACGGAGCGCACCCGGACTACCTGACCAAGGTGGGTCTGCTCAACAGCGCACACAACCAGGCCAAGGAAATAGTGCTCAGCGAGCAACTCTACGAACAGATTCCCCCCGAGCCGGATCCACCCAGCACACTGTGGGGCGAGGATCAACCCGAACCGGACCGCCAGCAGACCCCGTGGGATCAGCGCTGGACCCGACCGGCACTGCGCACCGAACCCAGCCCGGACATCGAGGCCCTGATCGCCCAACTGTGGCCGGAGCCAACACATTCGGCCTACTTCCGAATCAAGGCCGGATATCTTCTGGCGGCCCGGGCCGAAGACCAGCTGGAACTGCCCAGCGGCCCCCACGATCCCCTGACCGCGCAGCTGGCGCTGATGATCTCGCACGACCTACGCGAGGACGGGCTACCCGACCGGTAATCGTTGCGCAGCCCTCGCTGTTCGATGCACCCGACCAACCCACCGATCCGCGCACCATCGACCCCGGCGGAACCCCGCTGCCACCCGCCGCACCGCCACCACAGGACACCGCCGCCCCCACCGGCACCGACGACCTCGACCAGGCCAGTGCCGCCCCGAGCGCCCCAGACCAGTGGGTCACCCCCAGCGACTTCCCCGCCAGCTTGCACCCCCTCGTACCCGGCGGCGCCAAGGCACGGGTGCGGGCCAACATCGCCGCCCTGCGGATGCTGGGCAGCCTCGCGGCCGCCCAGCGCGCGGCCCAGCCCGCCGAACAAGCGGTCCTGGCAGCGTGGTCCGGATGGGGCGCGGTGCCCCAAGTGTTCGACCCCCGCAATACCGCGCTGGCCCCCGAACGCGAGGTACTGGCCGACCTGCTCGACCGCGACCAATATCGGCAAGCCGAGGCCTCCATCCTCAATGCCCACTACACCGACCCCGCGATCGCCGCCGTCATCTGGGAGGCACTAGGTCAGGCCGGCTTCGCCGGTGGCCGTGTCCTCGAACCCGGCTGCGGTTCAGGAACATTCATTGCTCACGCCCCGCACGATGCCGTCATGGTCGGCATTGAGGCCGACGCGACCACCGCCGCGATCGCCGCCGCCCTTTACCCGTCAGCCCATATCCGCCACGAGGGTTTCGAAACCACTAGGGTCCCGGAAAACAGCTTCACCGCCGCGATCGGGAATGTGCCCTTCGGCCGCTACGCGTTGACCGACCCCGCCCACAACCCCGCGCGGCACTCCATCCACAACCACTTCATCCTCAAAGCGCTCGCCCTGACCGCCCCCGGCGGCTACGTGGCCGTGCTGACCAGCCGCTACACCATGGACGCCACCAAATCAGCGGCGCGCCGCGACATCGCCGCCACCGCCGACCTCGTGGGAGCCCTGCGCTTGCCCTCGGCCGCGTTCTCCCGGGTGGCCGGAACCGATGTCGTCACCGACTTGCTGATCCTGCGCCGCCGCGACCCGACACTTCCCGCCCCGGCCGACCCGGACTGGCTGTCGGTCACCACACCGGAACTCGGCGACGCCGCCGACAGCGACACCACCGAAAGCCTCTCGATCAACACCTATTTCGTCGACAACCCGCACAACGTACTCGGCGACATGCAACTCGGCCACGGCCTGCACGGCTCACCCCAGCTCGTCGTCGTCGGCGCCGCCGGCCCCGAGCTCGCCGAACAGCTGCGCGCGCGCCTGCAACCCATGATCGCCGCCGCCCGCGCCGTGGGTCTGGGCCTGACCGCCACCGCAGCGAACCTCACCACCATCAGCGCCGCAGATTTCGATCCCGGCCTGATCACCGGCGCCGACCGCGGCGAGGACACCGCGCTCTACACCTTGCGCATCAGCCCTGACCAGCGAGGCATCCAACACTGGGACGGCCACCAGTGGGTCAAGCACAACACGCCCACGACCCTGCTCGCCGAAACACGCGAACTGATCAACCTGCGCGATGTCGCTACCAGCCTGATCACCTCCCAGCGCGACCGTCGACCCGCCGCCGAACGCGACCAACTGCGCGGGCATCTGAACACCCTGTATGACAACTACGTGCGCCGCCACGGCCCACTGAACCGCTTCACCTTGGTCTATCCCGCCGTCAGCGACAAACGCCGCGACCAACGCCTCGCAGCCGCCGAAGCGGCCTGGCGCGCAGCCGAAGGCAACCCGCGCCACCCCTACTCCGGGCCCGTGCCCGACGACATCAGCGCCGCGTGGCACGCCGAGGCCAGCGAGCCGCCCGCCCCGTACAAGAAACGTCGACATCTCGACGGCGGCATGCGCCATGACCCCGGATGGGCGCTGGTGGCCGCGCTGGAAATTTTCGACGAAGAAGCCGGCATTGCGCGTAAAGCCCCGATCTTTTCCACCGACCTGCTCACCCCGCCCATCGAGCCCACCACCGCCAACACTGCCGAAGAGGCGCTGGCGCTGGCGCTGGAGCGCACCCGCCGCGTCGACCTCGACCTCATCGCCGCCCTGCTCGAGACCAGCGTCGCCGATGCCCGTGACTTACTGACCGGACTGGTCTACCCGAGCCTGGATGACCCCGAAGAGCTCGTGCCCGCCGTCACCGCGCTGTCAGGCAACGTGCGCACCAAACTCACCCAGGCGATGGCCGCCGCCGCAACCAACCCCCTCTACGCCGACTACGTGCGCGCACTGCAGCGCGTTCTGCCGCCCCAACGCGAAGCCCACGACATCAAAGTCCGCCCGGGCGCCCCCTGGATCCCGGAGTCAGTGATCGCCGCCTTCGCCCAACACACCTTCGGCGCCAGCGACGTCACCGCCGAACACATCGCCGGACGCTGGATCATCGACATGCCCGCCTACAAGCGGCACGGACGGCTGATGACCGACGAATGGGGCCTTGATCGGCGCGGCTGCGACGCCGTCAGCCTGCTCGAAGCGGCGTGCAACTCCAAAGCTGTCCTGGTCAACGACAACGACGGCGTCCTCGATCCGCAGGCCACGTTCGCGGTCCAGGCCAAGATGACGAAAATCAGTGAGGAATTCGCGCGCTGGCTGTGGACCGACGAACAGCGTCGCGACACCTTGGTCGCCGAATACAACCGCCGATTCAACTCGCTGCGCGCCCCCACCTACGACGGGTCACATCTGCGGTTTCCCGGCATGTCGGATCACTTCACACCACACCCCTACCAACGGGACGCCGTCGCACGGATTATCGCCGAACCCACCACCTTGCTCGACCACGTCGTCGGCGCGGGCAAGACGGGCAGCATGATCGCCGGCGCCATGGAACTGCGGCGTCTAGGTCTGGTACGCCAACCCTGGCTAGTGGTTCCCAACTCGATCATCGAACAGGTAGGCCGCGAGGCCAAGCAGTGGTATCCCGCCGCCAAGGTCCTGCTCGGTTCGGCGGCCACCACCCTCGACGGGCGGCGCCGCTTCATCGCCCAATCCTCGGCCAGCGACTGGGATCTTGTCGTCATTCCCCAGTCCGCGTTCACCGCCATCAACGTCTCGATGGACACACGGATCACCTACATCGAAGAACACCTGGATTCTCTGCGCGCACAAGCGGAATCCGCCGAATCGGATCGCAGCAAAAAACGCGTCGAGCTGGCCATCCGGTCAGCCAAGACCCGCTTGGAGAAGCTTCTGTCCGCGCACACCAAAGACACCGGTCTGCGCTTTGAAGACTCCGGATGTGACTACCTGATGATCGACGAGGCCCACACCTACAAAAACCTCGGCCGTACCTGCAACATCGAAGAACTGTCTTGCACCAGCGCCTCGCAGCGGGCCGAAGACCTCGCGCTGAAACTTCGAGCCCTGCGTCAACGCAGACGCGACGAGGCCGCCGCCCACGGCCTCCCGTCCCACCAGGTCATCGAACGCGTCGCAACCTTCGCCACCGGGACCCCGATCGCCAACAGCCTCGGCGAGCTATGGGTCATGCAAACCTATCTGCGCCCCGACCTCCTCGAACATGCCGGCGTCACTGAATTAGGCGACTGGGGAGCGGCTTTCACCTCCACCACCACCACCATCGAGGTCAACGCCACCGGCACCCAGCTTCGCCCCGTCACCCGCGTCGGCAAGTTCACCAACCTGCCCGAACTGCTCGCGATCTCCGCCGCCTACACCGACGTGGTCAACCGCGACCAAGTGCCCGTCGCCCTGCCGCCGCTGCGTACCGGGCAACGCCAGATCATCAGCCTCAAACCCGACATCGAGGTCGTCGACTTCATCAGCGACCTCGGCTGGCGCCTGGACCACCTCGACGCGCGAAACCCCCGCCGCGACAACACACTGAAAATCAGCACCGACGGACGCAACGTCTCACTGGATCCACGCCTGGCTCACCTGAGCGCTCCCCACCGATCGCGCGCCGCGGCCGCGGCCGAACACGCCATCAGCGTGTACCAACGCTGCGCCGAGCGCACCTACACCCATCCCGACACCGGCGAACCCGCCGGCACCGGAGCACTGCAAATCATGTTCTGCGACCGCGGCACACCGTCGAAAGACCCCAGCCAATTCACCGTCTACCAAGCGCTCAAAGACGAACTCATCGCCCGCGGCATGCCCGCACACGCCATCCGCTTCGTCCACGAAGCCAAAAACCCCGAAGAACTCAAAACCCTGTTCTCCCAATGCGTTAACGGCGAAGTGTCCGTGATCATCGGCAGCACCGAGAAAATGGGCACCGGAGTCAACATCCAGGCCCGCGCAGCCGCCCTGCACCACATCGACGTGCCCTGGCGACCGTGTGACCTCGAACAGCGTGAAGGCCGCATCCGTCGGCAAGGAAACCAAAACCTCGACGGCATCGACATTTTCAACTACGTCACCGAAGGCTCCTACGACACCGTGATGTGGCAAAAAGTTCAGGCCAAGGATCTGTTCATCGAACAGATGCGCCGCAACGAAGTCGTTGACTCCGAAATCGAAGACCTCTCCGGCGGAGACATCGGCACCGCGGCCGCCGAAACCAAAGCCATGGCAACCGGTGATCCCCGCTACCTTCGCCAAGTCGAACTCGACGACACCGTCAAACGATTGAGCGCCCTAGACCGCGCCCACCAACAATCCGTGCGCCACCGCGACCTGCAAGTCCGCGTCCTCGAACGCGCCATCCCCAACAAACAACGCGACATCGACGCCCTGGAGCCCGTCGCCGAAGACGCGGCCGCCCATAGCGCCACCGAACGACCGCACCGCATCACCGTCGCCGACACCACCTACCCCGACCGCGTCACCGCCGCCCACGCCGTCGCCGCCGCATGCCGGCGCGCCTACATCGCCGGCAAAGACCGCGGCGCAAGCAGATTCGAACCCATCGGAGCTGCCATCAACGGCATCGCCGTTTTGGCCGCGCGTGATCTCACCCACGACCAACTGCTCCTGCGCCTGGCCGTCCCCTCACGCACCACTGACATCGACGCACTCGAACTGCTGTCCACCGGAACCGGCCAGAGCGGACAACCCAACGGGCCCAAACAGCTAGGGCTGCTACGCCGTATCGAAAACATCTACACCGGGCTACCCGACCACCACCGCCGCCTGCACGCAGACCTGCTCCGCGATCAGCGCGAACTCGACGACTTTCTGGCCAACCCGCCCGCACCTTTTGAACACGCTGACGAACTCGCCGCCGCCGACGCCGAACTCAAGGCCCTGACCCTGGAGCTACGCATGGCCGCCGAAAGCCCAGAAGCCAAAGCAAAAGCCGCCCAGGCCGCCGAGCGGATGAAGGCGCGCGGACGCAAACCCGGATGGAGCCTGCTCCTCAACGCGACCCCGGCGCTGCTCGAGGAACTGGGAATGCCCACTGCGCAGGCCTTGCGGCGCACCATCGCCGCCCGCGAACGCCTCGCCCTCACCGGAACCACCCGCGCCCTGAGCGACACACGCGGCCCCGAACCGGAGCTGTGAGCCCCTCTAGGGCACCAGCGGCCCATACGGAGTATGGAAGGGGAACTCCCGCGAACCACCGGGACCAATCCGCTCGGTCACCAAGTTGCCGTGCTGATCCGGGTAAATCCACGTCGTCGTCGCCGGACCGCAAACGGAGCGATCCGCATTCGGACCGGCCAGCCAACACACCGTGGGGCCATCATCGCGGCTATTGCCCGGACCCCACTGCCGGATGATGTCACCCGTCGAGGACCGCTCCACCCAGTTTCCGTCCTTGTCCACATACAAATAGCTTTCGCTGTCCGGACCGCAGTAGCGGCCCGCATCATCGGGGGAGGGCACCCAACAAGGCGGCCCCGAGCTATGTTCCGGCGGCGGCTGAGGATCAACATGGCGGCCCGGAACGTGGTAACCCACCGCACCGGCATTCACAGCGCCTGCCGCGGCACGACTTTCGCTCACCAATCCGCTCAGCACGCCATGCGCCGCGCCGAGCCGATTCTGCAGAAAAGCGACCAACTGCGCGCGCCCGGCCGGCGTATTCGACGTCGGGAGTAACGCCGCAATCCCCGCCTCAGTCTGGGTAATGAGCGCATCCAGTTTCGCCCGGGCCGCCGGCACCGTCGGGGCGACCCGCGCGAAGCTGTCGTGCAGCGCTGCATCGGCGCCGACGTGGCGCGCCATCACCTGGTTCGACGCCCCCAACGCCGCGGTGTAGGTCACCGTCGCCTCACCAGCGGCCGAGGCAGCGGCGGCGCCGCGTTGCTGCCCTCGCGCCTGGCGCGCCGCCTCGGCGAGCGCCAGCGTGTTCAACGGCACAGAACCTTCAGCCTCGGCAGGGATCAGGTCGGCGGCCCGACGCAACGCCGAGCGAACCTCATTGATCAACTCGGGAAGCGCCATCCCCTACATCACCTGCCGGCTCACCTGCCGCTCGCCGCGCCACCACCAATGCGGGCTGCGTTGGACAAAAGTTAGCACCGACAGCCACGCCCCGGCCACCACCGGTCAATCGACGGTAATCTTGCGGTCATGGGATTTTGGGAACACCAAGTCCTGGAGTTGACCCGCAGTATTGATGCCCTCCTGCAGGAAACCGCGGCGCCCTCACCTGCGTCGCTGTCGGCTCAACCCTGGCCCAGCCGCGACACCGTCGTGCCCGTCGAGCTGGGCGGGTGGAGCGGCCCGGGCGCCCAGGCCGCAACCCAACTCAGCGACGAGATCACGCACCTCAACGCCTCCCGGGCCGCCGCTGACCAGCACCTCGAACACGTCCTTCGCGGCGGCCACGAAGCATCCCAGCACCTTCAAACCCGGTTGCGCGGGCTGCGCGCTGAAATTCTCGACGGAGTCCATGCACGCGCGCACAGCCTCGACGCGCCCGGCGGACAAATCGAGATGGCACACTTTCTCAACGGCAAAGCCGGCGCACTGCTCGCCGTCATACGCCAAGCTAACGAGCACGCGGCGACTCACAGCGAAATTCTCGGCGCACACACCGCCGCCTACCACGGCGCGAACGAGCCACGCGACAACTCGTGATAAGCCAAGGGTCCGTCCAGATCAACGACGCGGAACTTCTCGCCGACGCGTCTGAGTGCTTCGAAAGCAGCCCGCTCTTCGGCGGTCCTTCCCTGCCACGCGGAATCTAACGGCTTGCCTGGCAATGAGTCGCGCGAGGTGAGGGGTAGCCTCGCGGCGCGCATCAATGAGTGCTTCGAGGTGATGCGCGCGCCGAACGCACCAGTGCTGTCCCACGCCGCGGCCGCCGCAGCGATTACCACGCACACCGGTGTTCCGATCAGCCCGGTCTATTTGTGGCAGTTGAGGAAGGGCATCAAAACCAATCCGACTCTCACCCATCTGAAGGCGATCGCGCAGTTCTTCGGCGTTCCCCCGATGTACCTGATCGATCACGACCACGACGCGGACTTGGATAGCGAATTGGTTCTGCTGCAAGCGCTGCGTGAAAGCGGTGTGCGCGGTGTGATGGCACGAGTGTCAGGGCTCAGTCCCGCAACGGTGCACGCCGTGGCCGCCCTCCTGGATCACCTGCGCGACCTTGAAGGGTTGCCGCCTGCGGGAGAGCCACCTATCGGCGGGCCGGTAAATAATTCGGATTAGCTGACTGAGCGCAGGGAGTCGATGAGGGCCTGAAGGCGCGGTGTGTCGCTGTCGTGGGCGTAGCTGCTGAGCCAGTCGTCGAGCCTAGCGGCGAGCGCATCGGTGAGGGCCAGGTCGGAACCGCCGACCGCGCCAAGGAGCGTGTTGATCGCGGAGTAGTTGTAGCCAGCGCCGATGGTGATGTAGAGCTGCACGCGATCTGCCTCAGGGATCAGCGTGCACGCGAGATCAGCGAGGTCCCACGCGAGGTCGGCTTCGGCTGAATCGTCCATACGGTCAATGGTGACCCATCCAAGCGCTCACTGCAGCGGCTCGGCGTGAGCAACGCGAAGCCGTCCTACTGGTCATCGATGGTGTGACGCACGGTGGCGTAAATCTCGGCGTTGTACCGCTCGACGCGGGGCAGGCGGTCGGGCAGGTTGACGAACCCGCGAAACATTCCCGGGTAGGTTCGCGCCGTCACCGCCACACCGGCTTCTCGCAGTCGAAGCGCGAATCGGTCACCATCGCCGCGCAGCGGGTCGGCCTCGGCGGCGACCAGGTGCGCAGGAGGTAACGCGGTCAGGTCAGCCAGGATCGGGGAGGCAAGCGGATTGAGCCGGTCGTCCTCGCTGCGCAGGTATTGGTCGCTGAACCAGTGCAGCTGTTCGGCAGTGACGACCGGGCGGCGCGTGCCGGTGGGGGCGGCGGTAGGTCTGCGGCGCTGGTCGAGGATGGGATAGATCAGCAGTTGCAAGGCGATCGGCGGTCCAGCGCGATCGCGGGCCAGCAGGCTCACACCGGCGGCCAGATTGCCGCCGGCACCTTCACCGGCCACCACCAGGCGATCCGGATCGCAGCCAAGCTGGTGCGCGAACGTGCTCGCCCACCGGGTGGCCGACCAGGCGTCCTCGACTGCGGCGGGGAATCGATTCTGCGGTGCCAGCCGGTAGTCGACGGCAACCACGACGCCGCCGACCCCGTTGGCAAGTCGGCGACACGCTGCATCTTGGGCTTCAGGATCGCGCAACACAAAGCCCCCGCCGTGAAAGTACACAACCAGCGGAGCGGTGTGACCTCTCGGTCTGGTGTGTGCCCTCAGGGGTTCGTAGATACGGACCGGGACATCGCCGCGGCCCTCGGGGCCGGGTGCCCGCCGCGAGCGCACGCGCGCCACCTCAATGTGCCTCCGCGGTGCGCAGTTGCCGCTCAGGTGGTGACGCAGCTGGGCCGCATCGCCACTGTTCTCGAAGATCAACGCCCACTGGTCCGAAATACGTTGCACGCAAAGCTCTTCGGTCGCTTGGGGATTCTCGTCGACACCGCTCATGTCGTGTGCTCGTGGGGGTGCCGGCGGGAAGACACACCCAGCATCCCCTGATCTCCCGTGCTCGATCGGCAACTCGCTCGCTTTTCGCGGTGCCCGCTAAGGCCGAATCGTATCGGCTGCCACCCAGCCAAGGCTGGGTTTTTGACCATCTTCATATGTGCTTGCAGGACAAGTGTTGACCGGTTCGGTGCGCGTCGGAGCGACGCGGCGCGTGACACCGGCCCGCGGATCGGCTTGCCTGGACGCATGGAGAAAGCCGTCTCACAACCAATCGACCCGCCGCGACGTGCCCGCCCGTGGTTCGTCGCGACGGCGGTCCTGTGCGGGATCGCGACGGTGCTCTTCGGTTTCTACCAGTGGCAACATCGCGCGTGGGAAGCCGAAGTCATCCGACACAATTGTCGTACACCGCTGCCGCCCCTGCCCGCTACCGAGGTGCTCGGATGGCCCCTGGCCGCCCTGATCGGCGCGGCATTGATCACCGTGCTCGTCGGACTCGCTGCAGTACTGATCGGTCGACACCGATGGTGGACTAAAGCCGCCGCCGCGGCGCTTCTCGCGGCCGATTTGTTGTTCTGCCTGTTGATCGTCCTCGTGGTGGTTCTGGTCACCGCCGATCCCGACCACGGAAGTGTGCAGACACCCGAGTCGTACCTGTGCCCCTGGCTCAACGGCTAGAACCACCGGGAAAGTGGTAATTCCTGTCGCGCCCAAACGACACTCACGTGCCCGACCCACCGGGTCGAGGGACGCGGCCCGCTCGAAACCGACGCTGTGAGCGGCGATCAACCCGCGCCAGGAGTCGGCCGATGAGGACCTCAGGCCGCGTAGGCTGACATGGCCGCCGGCTACGCCGGGGATGTTAGGGCGCGCATACGGAACCGGGAAAGATCGTCAGGCCGCTCTATCACTACCCGAGGCGCTGCCGACAATGCCGGGTGCTGGTCGTGCGCACCGACACGGCCAGCACCTCCTAACGTGGCCCGCCTGGCTACCGCGAGTAAGCCCAAACATTGATCGCCTACCCTCGCAATTCAATGGATTTCCCGCCATGTCCCCACCACAGGGCAAAATTGGCTCCTATGCACATCCGTAGCCAACTACGCAGAGTTTTGAGCGACCTTCAGTCCGACGACCTCGGCCGCAAACATCAAGCCGCAGAGTCCTTTTGCTCACTCGCCAGGTCAGATCAGCGCCACTTAATCCGCAACGACGCGCTGGAATTCCTCTGCTCAGTTCTTCGCCAACCCTCCACCGTCGACGTAGGTGACGCGCAGGAGCACATCGCGGGTGCCCTCGGGGATCTGCTTCAGAAGTCGAGCAGTGATGCCTATCTCAGCCCCGACCTCCGAGGTGCACACCTCTACAGGTCGGTATTGGATCACTGTTGGTTAGTCGGGGCCAACCTCAGCGGTGCAAACCTCGGCGGTACCAGTTTCGAGAATTCAGACCTGACCGACGCGCTGCTCACTGATGCTCACGCCTTCGAAAAACTCAATCTGGCAGGTGCGGAACTTGTCGGAGCGCGAATGAACCGCCTAGAAGCGCCCCGGGCCAACCTGTCTGTGGCCAATGCCAGAGGCGCGCAGGCTATCTCAGTCAATCTGCAAGAAGCCGACGCCCGGGGGTCAAACTGGCAAGGCGCAATGCTTGTCGGTGCTAAGTTTTCCGGCGCCAAACTCGGTGACGCCGTCTTGACTGGGGCCAATCTTACCGGGGCCGTTCTTACCGGCTGCGAAATGGTGGGTCGGGGAGTAACGGACCTACGGGGTGCGAACCTAACCGGAGCGACACTTGATAATGCTTGGCTGTCGCGCGTGGATCTACGGGGAGCCAATCTCACCGGCGCGACTTTGGGCGGCACGCTTGAGGACATCCATATCGAGGGGGCCATCCTGGCTGACACCCGTATCGACCCCGAGTACGCACCGCTGCTATCCACATTTCGGTGAAAGGGACGGTTCTGCACCTGTTGGACGACGACACGGCCACCGCCGTCCTTCTTCGTAACGTCCGCCATGTAGCGACTGGCATTGAGCGACAGTGCAATTGGCGGGGGAGGGTCAGGCTGCGCGGAAAAGGGCCGGGGAGGCTAACGCCGGCTTGCGAGGAAGTCCTGACATCAATTACCCGTTCTCGCGTGCTGCACGTGTGCGTCCTGAGCACCTAGGTTGAATCCGAGCGCCTGGACTACCAATCCGGGTGCTTTTCGAGTTCGTACCAGGCTAATTCGTGGGAGGGTTCGTCGAGAAACCACGCGAAGGAGTCGGTTGCCAGATCCTTTAGGCGCCGCCGCGCAGGGGGAGAGTTGCGAGAGGTGAACGCCGACAGAAAGCGGCACCTGACCGCTGGGATCTTCTGGTCAGTGGCCCACCGCAGCAACGCATCCTTGCGGGCCTCGTTAATCTCGCCGTCTGTGGCGACCGCTTCAATGATCCAGAATCGCGCGGGCTTGGTGCCGATGTCGACGATGAGCGCGTCGGGCAGCAGGGTGCTGACATTGATGCTGATACCGGCAGCGGCGAGCAGTTGAGCGTCGACAACATAGAGCTTGTTGCCCGGCTCGCTGATGGATACCACCACGGGAACGGTGAGCCGGCTGGGTGCCCATTGCTCGATGACGCCCTTGAGGATCGCTGAGGCAACTCCGGGTTCGAGTTGTCGTACCGATTGGTCATGTGGGAGGACTACGGTGACCGCCGAGGCGGCGGCTTGCATGCTGGTGTTGACGTTGATCTTCACCATCTCCAGGGGGTCGAGGTGATCTTCGCGCCACTGATCGATTGCGCTGATAAGCGCGGCACCACCAAGGTCCGGATTGAATAGGGCGGCGAAGGCCCCTGCAAGTGCCCACCGCGGTCCGCTGTAATTTTGCGGCTTGCCTGGCAGCCAGATGACCGCGCCGCGCTGGCGCAACAACCGCAAGGATTCATCGCGCAGTGGCTCTCGGCTGTTGTTGGCGTACCAGGGGTGATGCTCATGCCCCCACTGCGAAAGCAGCGCGGCTACCCGCTCCCTACCCTTCTGTCCGGCCGCGGCGGCGTACCAGAGCTCGCGTTCGTCATCGGAGCGGTGGGCAAGAGCCTCATCGGAGAGCCACAGACACATCACCGGCGATACCCACCGGTGGTCGTCCCCGGGTTCTTGTTCATCTGGGATGACTGCGCCGGTGTACAGCATGGCGGTGATACCTGCCGCGGCTATGCGACTCGAGAGCGCGGTATCGAATGCCGCGCGCGGGAAGATCGTTAACAGGCGCCGTTCGGCTTCGTCGCGATCTATGATCGGCGGCAGGTTGCTCACGAGCTCACCGGGCGATAGGCCTGTTTGACGGCCTCCTCCAGGGCGTCGCCGGCTAACTGGTCCCAGCTGGCCATGATTGTCGTTGCGGGTAGCGGAATCGCGGCCAGCTCATAGGCGCTCACCGCCACCGAGCCCGACAGGCTGCGCATTACTCGGTCCAGGGTTGTCGTTGCGAGCACGCGCGTCAGCGTCGCATAGGAGAGGGCTGGAGAATCTGTCGTGGGGCGCAGGACGTTGACATGGTTCTCAACGACGACCGCGCCTCCCCATGCGTCAAGGATTGGCTTCGACAGCTCGGCAGGGACGAGTCGACGGCTTTGTTCGGGGGCTGTCGTGCGCTGCACGAGGACGGCGGGTTTGTCGAGAATCATTACCGCGCAATCGTTTTTGCGTAGTGTTAGGTACCGCTGCTTGTCGCGCCCGGGGTCACGATGGATGACACCTCCATCGATGTCGGCGGCCCACAGTATCGGCACAGCGCCGGTCCTGGGATGTTCCGTGATGTCGTCTTTGCGCCGGTTCCACACCAGCGGGCCCGTCGATGCCTTCCATCCCGCTTTGGCCAGCGTCATCGGCATGCCGATGGCAGCCGCTGCTGCGGGAGCGTCGTCGGCGCGTCTCGGGAGTATCCACGGACCAGAGGACTTCGGAGTGGCTACCTTGGCGATCTCGATGACCGCGCGGTTGACCGTGTTGATCGACACTTTGCGTGTTCGGCGCGGACTGAAGGTTGCCAGGCACGTTTCTTGCAGGACGCCGTCGAAGATACCGGCGCGGTCAGTGACGAACCCCACCTCCCGCAGTGGTGCTTTGGCCGCAAAGCCGATTCGTTGCGCCTCGAAGTAGCGGCCGGACAAGAATGAGGTTGGCACCAGGGCAGCGAGCACCCCCTTCGGCTCGAGGTATTGCAGCGCCGCAGCCATGAATAGGCCGTACAAGTTCGCGTGACCGTATAGATAGTTCGCGAAGCGTTGACGCTCGGTGTGGGCGAGCTTCACTCGACCGTAGGGCGGATTCATCAGCGCCACCAGCGCCGGGTCCCGCTGCTCGGCCAGGCCATCGCCGACCCGGACCAAACCAGGCAGCGGACGACGGCGTGCTCGGGGAGTCAGAGCCAAGATCGGCAGCATTTCGGCAGCTAATAGGACGTTGGCCAGCCATACAGCATGGGGATCGTTGTCGATGCCCTCGATCAGGTTCGGCAGCGCCGCGAGCACGAGCTGCGGATCGGTGCGCGCCGCCGCGCCCAGATGCTCGCGCAGCACAGGCAGCAGTAACGCACCTGCACCACAGGCCGGATCTCGTACCAGTCCGGGCAGCGGCTGGGCACGCTTCCATCCCAGCGCCCGCTTCGCCTTCTCCCACAACTCAGCCGCCAGAGGCATTGGTGTGTAATGGCGTCCGTGATCTGAGCGCTCTCGACTCGGAAGAGCCGAGACATAACGCGAGCCCAACTGTTCAGCCGAACCCTTCAAGGCACCGGACGCCGCGATGAACTGTTCTGGCGGTACCACACCGTCAATGACCTGCGTGACGTCCAACCACTTACCGCCGAGCCCAGCCGCAGCGGCCCGCTCAGCCCACCAGCCTGGCACCCCGGCCAGAACCTCCGCCACAGACCCCTCTGCCCTGCGGATACCCAGCCCGCCGCGGGAGCCACGCGGCCCTGGGTCACGCGCCGGGACCAGAACACTCGACACGGACCCTCCTGCATACGAGAACAAGGTTGGTTCATTCTGACAGGCCCCACCCACAAAGCCCGGTCGACCCACGGAGCCGGCAGCCTGCCTCGAAAGGGGCGATGCTGCTGAGGGACGCAACTGTTGCCATCGCATCGGGCGTTGACGACGTAGCCGTGGTCCGGCAAAAGCCTTTCCGGTAGTAGTTCCTAGGATGTCCGCGACTGGATAAGTCATCATAAGTCCCGATTTTCGCCGCCATGGCTCGTGCCACACCCAGCAAACGCAGTGCGCCAGCATAACGTCACCGTGACGGAATTCGCGCCGAGCAATTATCCCGAGACCTTGTGGCGCACGAGCGTTTGTCGCCCCAACCTGCCCGTACCCAGTCCTACTGCGCGCCCGGGGTAGCGAGCGGACGTAGCACTCCGGTCCAGGTCGACCCACCAGGATAGCATTCGGCAACGTAAGCGTCTCGCCCCCTTTGGGCATGGTCCCACGTTGACCATGCAAATCTAACTCTGGCAACGGATTAAGAGACGGTATATGCGAATAATATTGTGGCACAGAGCATTTCGCCGATAAGCTATCTTATGTCAAGTAAAGGACCAAACACGCTCTCCCACAGGATTTTTAATGACCGATAACAACTAATGTTTTGTCTCGGTATCTGACGGTTTTCGCAAAATAACTGACGGACTGCCGGCGGCACGGTCGATGTGGCTACAGGCATACTCCAGCCGCGGGATAGTCATCGGCAATTCGGCTTCGCCGGATGGTGACGACCATCCGGCACACACCTCGCCATTACGGAAATGACAGCTTCAGTGAGACGGACGGGACCACAATCGTCTCAGTGAATTTGGCATTTCCCTCGTGGCGGATGACAACAAGACTGAGACCGGACAACTAACGTCCGGCCGCAACGCTCCTGGCATTTCGGCGCCGTTCCGTGCGCCTGCGGGGTTGTGCTACCAGTGCCCGCGGTTGGTCTGCGCCTCGGGCCCCGGTGCGGCACTAGGATGTCGTAGGGAGGTCCGCGGTGGCGCGGTGACGAACAGGCGGGTTGCGTGGGCGAGCAGAGAGGCGCGATCGGGGGCGCGGGCGCCGGCATCTGTGGCGGGGGGTCGGCGAACGGCCCTGTTGATGTGTACCTAGCGCAGTGAGCGCCAGATCGCGGCCCGATCGGTCGAGCACAGTCACCGAGTCGTGGGCCGCGCAGTTCAAGCGGGTTAGCCGAGATTCCGGGTTGCGGTTCGTCGCCGACATTGCCTACCGAGTCCAGGGTATCTATCTGGCCCAGCTCAGCGTCTGGCGCGAACGCAGCAGCGAGGACGCGCAGTCTGAGCTGCGCTGGCGCGCCGGGATCAAACCCGTGGTGCTTGACGACATCTTGTGGGCGGCGTTTTTGCCCCGCGCTGACCTGGGGGGTGAGCGCGCCAGACTTAACCTCAAAGTCCGAGGCGGGTTCACCGCAGATCCGTTGTCGATCGGCGAGGGCGTCATCGCTGCTGGCCATACGGGCGACCCTGATGGAGGACTGCGCGCAACCATCGATCAGTTCGACTCCGTCACAGCGCAGTTCATTGATCGCTATCCGAGGGTGTCGGATTACCTGATCGCACTCGGCGATCTCATCGCGGAATCTGTACACCCACGCCCCCGCCACCAGTTGCGTCAGATCCTTGCTTTGATCGCCGCCGGCCGCCCCGGCGAGGCGGCCGCGCTTGCTGATGCATTAATCGCTGCAGGTGAGACCGGGCCCTTTTCTGGTCCCATCCTCGGTAGCGGTTACTCCGACGGGGTCTTTCAGCACCTAGCGCTGTCGTGCAAACCCACCCACGCCGCGAGACACTATCTGGCCTGCCGCACCCCGACTCACCGCCTGCAGATACTGGCCGAGAGTGACGGGTACCGCCGCGACTTCGAACTCGCCCGCGGCTTTGCCCGCGACCGCCGCGTGTTCGCACGGTTGCGCGATTTCACCGGTACCAGCCTGTGGGGCCTGATCTTGACGCCGCTGCCCGATTCCGGGCCGTTGCGCTATCTGCAGGCGGCCGGGCGCGCAGACGCGATGACACTGGAGATCTGCACCCCCAACGACCCGCCCGGGGAAGGATCAACACGCTACGTTATCGGACACGACGCCCCGGGTGGCACCGCCCGGAACACGATCCAGCTGCCCTACAGCACCGAAATGGTCTGGGAGAGCGAATTATTCGCTGCCGAGGAAGCCATCGGCGTCTTCGACACCTACTACGACACCGGCGCCTTGGACCCGCGCTACCACCTGCGGCCCGCCGAGCAGCACCCGTGCAGCCCGCCACCCTGACCGATGCCCACCCACGGGCTGGCCAGCGGCCAGCCCGCAGTACACGCGGTTGTTCGGCCTGCGAGGGCGCAGCGGCGCACCCGGCGTAGCCGGTCTGTCACAGTGGGCATGCGGACGTAGTGTTCAGAATTTCAACGTGTCCTTATCGGTACGGGCTCATCTGATCGAGGACCTGTGCCGCGGTGTCCACGATCGCCTGCGCCTTGACGGCATCCTCGCGAACATCATCGGCGACAACCGATCCTTCGGGGCTGTACTCGATCGCGTTGCGGCGGCGCCGCATTCGATCAAAAGGCACCAAAGTGCCGCCTAGTGGCGGATCCAGCTGGGCGCGGACTGCCTCAAACACCGCGATATGGCCACCGCGGCTGGTGGCCCGCAACCCCTCGTTTTCCAGTACCGCCGCCAACGCCTTGCGCGCCGCGTCATACACCAACGCATACGCACCGACGGCGTCGGAGTCTGCGATCTGCGCCGCCGACCTCAGGTGCGCGCGAGCTTCATCGACTAGCCGATCGGCAGCGTTTCGACCCGGGTGCACCTGGTCGATGCGCTTCTCGGCGATCAACGCCTCGACCACCTCGCGTCCCTGATCCCACCTCATTCGGTATCCCGCACTGCGATAAGCACTTTCGGTTTGCTGCGCACATCGGCGACGAATGTGTCATCCCAGGCCGGGCTGTCCCACCGCTCAGGCAGGATCCGGACGATGTGCACGGGAAGCTGCAGGATCTTCTCCACCCGGCGGGCCGCCTCATCCAGGTCATCGAGGTCTGTGTTTCCCACGACGAGGACGTCGACGTCGCCGGGCGGTGGTCCAGGCTCACCGCCGTAGCGGCGCGCCCACGAACCAAAGAGGTACGCCTGCCGGATCCCTGGGACCGCGGCGAGTTCGTCGGGTAGCACCGCGATCGGCCCGTAAGTCAAGGCCAGCAGTTCGGTCAACGGCCGCGTCAGCCGACTCTGGGCGGCCCTAATCAGTCGCATATTGCCGTACCGCCGCTCGTCAACGAGCCCTGCGGCAACCAAGCGTTCAACCTCGTGGTGCACCGCGGTGACGCTCGCCCCAACGTACTTGGCCACCTCGCTCAGGCTGTATTCGCTTTCCGGGTGCAGATACAACTGCGCCAGAAGCCCACCCTGCAGCTGTGACCGCAGGATCGGCAACAAGGCAGAAGTTCTCATAACTTGCAATGTACCTTACAAGTTACACAAAATCACAGGTCAGTATGCGTTCTGATACATGCCATCACCCCGACCGCCCCCAGGCAACCTAATGGCCCCCCGTGAAGAGGCCGCAGCTCGTTGTCCAGTGGTTCGGTCAACTCGCTTGTCAGTAGTGGTGGTGGGGACCCGGCCCTCGGCCCGGGTCGGTCACCCGCCGATTGCCAGCCTCCGGCTTTCCGTTGCGTTACGTTGCGTTTCGTTTCGTTGCGTTACGCGGAAACGTAAGGTATCCTCGGGGCTATGAGCGAAGACGTTGGCGCAGTCGCGCAGCAGCCGTGCCGGTACCCGGGGTGTTCGCGGCCGTCGCGGCCCGATTCGGCGACCGGGCGGCCGTCGTTGTACTGCGAGCAGGCGGATGCCAAGGGCGCACCGGTGCACAATCGGGTCAATGCGTGGCGGGCCCGGCATGCGGGACAGTCGGCGACCGCGGTCGCTACCGAGCAGTCGGTAGCGGCGCCGGTGTCGATGGCACGGGCGACGTTGGAGCAGCGGCTGTCTGATTTCCCTGGCAAGCTCACCGAGTTCCGTGACTTCCTCGACACCGCGATCGCCACTATCCGCGAGGCCAGTGACATCGAGGCCGCGGGCGTCGAAGTGGAGGACGCCCACCGCGACGCGTTGACCAAGGTGGCCGAGGCGGAACGGCGCGCGTCGGCGGCCGAACGCTCAGCGCGCGTGGCTGAGGAGCGCGCTGAGGTGGCCCGGCGGGAGCGCCAGGAGGCCGAGGCGGTGGCCGAGGATTCGGTAGCAGAGACCGAGCGGGTCGCACAGGAGTTGGCTGCCGAACTGGCGGGCGTGCGTGAGGACGCCGAGGCTACCGTCGCCGCGGTGCGCACACAACTCGACACCGCCCGAGGTCAGCATGCCGAGGAGCTGGCCGATCGCGATCGCGCCGTCGAAGCGGCCCGCGCCGAGGCCGAGGCCGCCAAGCTCGACACCGCCGCGGCGGTTGCGGCCAAGGCCGCGGCTGAGGACGCGCTGAATAGGGAGATTCAGGTCAGCGGGCAGTTGCGCACCGATGTGGACAGCAGTCGTCGTCAGGCCGAAGACGACCGTGCGCAACTGCAGGCCAAACTCGACGCCGTCGAGAGCGCACGTCAGCAGGCCCAAGAACAGCTTGCATCGATCCGGCTGGAGCTTGTCGCAGCGCGGGCAGCAACGAGCGCTGCGGAGCAAGCCGCGCAGTTCGCCCACGAGACCGCTGAGACCGTCCGCCGCGAGCTTGAGCAGACAAGGGCCGACATGGGCGCTGAGCGCGAAGCCCTGCGGGCCGCGCACGAGGCGCAGATCGACCAAATTCAGCGCAGTGCCGATCAGCGCGCCGACGCGCTGACCCAGGCCCTGCAAGCGCTGCAACGCCAACAAGCTCCGAGAGTCCGCGCCCCCCGCAAATCCCGGCCGGATAGCGAAACCTGATGCGCGACTTTCAATTCCAGCCGAGCTGCGCTGCGTCGCGCTAGCCCGGTAACCGCATGGGTCGCGAACACCTTGCTCAGCTCACCACGTAGGTAGCGGCATCATAAATGTTGACAGCGGTGAGGTGAGACAACCAGAAGGCAGCAGGCTTAAGCCCCGTGCTTGCCCTGGACGGGTGTAAAATCCACAGGTCGTGTCCGTCGACCCTAGGAACACTCCCGACTCCCGGGGCTGGCGGACGCGACTCTCGACGCAGAACCCGCTACTTTCCCCTCCCTGACGAATAGCGCTCTGCCGCCTACTCAAACGTTTCGAAGGAACCGGCGCTGGCCGCGAATGGAATTGGCCCGAAACTTTCCGGCCTGATTGTTGTTGCGGCCCCGCATAACCGGGCGCAAGAGGGAGTTCAGTCACGGCTCCACGCACGACACAGGTTCTTGCCAATACCACGTTGTAGCGCAGCTTTTATGGTGCCGCAGCACGACTGATGCCCTTGTGTGCGGAATCAAAACCCTCAGCCGGGCAGGGAGATTCGGATCGGTTCGTCGCGCACGCCAGCCAAGGCATCGCGGGCCTCCTCCAGGTAAACGAACGCGGTGGCTCGACCGTAGAACCGCGCATGTCCGGGCACCGACGCGCACCCGATGCGGACCCAGTCAGGGTCGATCTGATCGGTAGAGACAAGCATGTGTCGAGGGGCGGTGGCCGAGGGCAGCGCCGGCATCAGGACAAGACCGGCGGTGGTCGGCAACATGGTGTGGACGGTTTCGGCCACGGCCCATGCGCGCAGCCGTGACTCCGGCGGAAGGCCGCTATCTACGGTCGCCCCGAGCACGATCAGCACAGTGCTAAGTGGCATGCCTGCGGCGAAATCCTCGCTTTCGTCCAACGCTGGATCAAGCCACTGATCGTCGAACAATTCAACGAATGCGGCGGCGCGATCGCCGAACTGGGGCAAGACCTTGGCGGGGCTTTCGTATCCGGCGCGCAGAATCAGGAATTGCACTACTGCGGCTTCAACATCGGCGGCGCCGCGGTGGCCGAGGGCTGACATCCGTACGCTTCCGCGCCATTCTCGACAGCCCGATAGCGACGGCCAGCTGTCGGTGGTCTCGAAGTGCATTCGTGCAGCGCCGAACTCGACGAGCGCTGCCCCGGGGGCAGCTTCGATCGTAACGTCAGCGCGGCGTTGCCGGATGAACGTGGTCAAGTCGGTAATGGCGGCTCCCATGGTCTGCTGTCCACCCTTCTCTTTCCTGGTCTATCGATCGGCACCCGGCGTTGAGCTTGGTCGGCACGGAGGGTGCGCGACGCTCGATCCGGTCGACGAAGATGATCGATGCGCCTTCGCGCTCACTTCTCGATTTCGACGCGGGACGCGTGTCATCCAGCTCATCGTGCGCCATGTGCGGTAGGTCGCGTGCAGGTGCGAAACGGCTCGGCAGCATCATTAGCGGGACGCCGAGACTGGGCCGTTCGCCTGGCCGCGCGGTGCGTCTCAGACATGAGAGCAGCCTAGACCGGAGCAACGCCGAGCCAAGCCGCCACGCGTCGATGCATCCCTGGTGATTCAGAGGCGCGGACCGGCTTGCATTAAAGCCCCGCGTCATAGCCCGTGTCACGCTGGGGCATCCTCTCCGGAGGTGCAAGCCGGCGGACATCAAGACTGCGGGTGATCGCCGTGAACACTGGTGTCAGCCAATGGTGTTGAGGCCGATCTTGATCCAAATCAGGCATCGAGAACGCTGAGCGCTGGTTCCACACCTGAGGGTCGACAGCACCATAGTCCAACCACCGGCCCGCCCGGCCTGCCACCGCGTCCAGAAACGCACGTCCAGAACGCCCATTGCCTTCGCGGAACGGGTGGGCGTAGTTGATCCAGCCGTACACCTCGGCCATCGTTGCTGCTAAATGTGCTGCGGTAATGTCTTGCCAGCTGGTGGCGGCGATCAGGTCGGCGGCGTGTTGGAGGCACTCGCTAATCCGTTCCGGGGCAGCGAATTCGGTGAATTTCGACAGCGGTACCTCACGGTAGTGGCCCGCCCAGACGTAGAGGTCTTGGAATAGCCAACCGTGTAACGCTCGAAGGTGTTCGGCGTCACAGGTTTTGGTGATGGGAGCTGTGTTAAGTGTGGCGGTGCGTACGGCGACTGCCTTATATTCGACCTCGCGTAGCACCTCTGCATCGGTGATGCCGCGCTTGTTGCGCAAAACCGTCGTGCCGGGCCAGAAGTAGTCAGCCCAGTCCACGGACTTCTTCACCGTGAGGCAGGTTCGCCACGAAGTCCTCGGCGCAGGCTCGGCCCGTTGCGACCTCGATAACGGCCTCGACGTCGGCGCGGCTCGGCTCCCACCCTTCGAGCACGTTACTGGCGATCGCGTTGTTGACAACGCGGCGCTTCTCAGCGCTCAGGCCCACGAACAACTCCGGCCAGCGCCCTGCCGCTCCGCTTACTCGACTGACGTTACTCACACTTTCATTCTACCGGGGCGTCCTGACACGTTGCAGCAAGAAACCGTCCCCGGTGGGCTCGTGTCCGGGCAGCGCCCATACCCGGTTGGGGCGTGCGGAAAGCCATCTCAAGTCACGTCTTTAAGTAGTGCAGCGGGCGTGACACCGAAATGGTCAGCGATGTCGAAGAGCCGGGCAATCGAGATGTTGCGTTGTCCGGCTTCGACTCCGGTGAGAAACCAGCGGTTGAGCCCAGTGGCCAGCGCCGTCGCGCTTTTGGTCTCCCCGGCCGCTTCGCGCAGCTCGGTGATGGCTGCTCCCAGCGCAACGAGGCGCTGCTGGCTTCTTTCATCCGGGGCATCCATGTCGCCTACTATAAGCCACGGCGCGTATGGCCTCCACCGGTCAGCGCCTGTCAACCCCTCTTCGAGACCACCTGAATCATGGTTATCCACAGGCTCTTTCGACTGTCCACAAGTGTCGGCCCGATCCGCCTAGCAGGAAGACGACAGTCGCACCCTCCGTTAGACTGACTACTATAGTAGTCACCATGACCGGAGAGGATCCATT